>JBEGTV010000340.1:0-3669 GCA_041179225.1 Deinococcota bacterium
TTAGAATACCTTAGTTTTGTGGGTAGGGCAAAACAAGGTTCTATCGGGTGATTAAGTCTCGAGGGAGCGTGTCCTAGGCTCGAGGTCAGGGGTGTTGTCTTGGGTGCATCTTGTGACAGCAACAAAGTGCTGCTTTCGGGATCAAGATGGTTAAGTGGTTCTAAACATACAATCTCGAGGCAATATTTATTTTTTGCAACAGGCACTTGTTTTCCGATTAGGTATATAATTTTGTCTGAGGTGAACAATGAAAAAAGATGTTCTTAAAACCCCGTTATTGGCTCTTGCTAACTTAGCCTTGATACTCATGGCTTGTGGTAGTCCTACGCCACCCGCCGCAACCACAGTAAGTCTTGGTGGGGCAGTGTTCGATGACCTAAACAAGAATGGTACTCGAGAAGCTGGTGAACTCGGCTTAAAAGACTGGACGGTTTATGTTGATACCAACAGCAATGGCGCTTTAGACGCAGGCGAAAAAAGTGTTTTAACCACTGCTGCGGGTTCGTATACCTTGACTGAGGTTCCGCAAGGCAATGTCAAAGTTGGTGTCAAAATGCGACTTGGTTACAATGCTGCTCAAAGCGTGACCTTAACCTCGAGTCAATTACTACAACCTCAAATCATCAATGGTACGGTGGTAGCCAATGCCACTGTGTACCCTTTCCAAGTAGCACTGGTCAATAAAAACAATACTGGGTTTGCATTTTGTGGTGGGTCTCTGATTGCCCCGCGCTGGGTTTTGACAGCCGCCCATTGTTTTTTTAATGGTCAAACCCCAACCAGCCAAGCTGCCGATATTCAGGTGCGCTCTGGTGTAACTGATTTAGCAGCTGACCCACCTCAAGGACAATTTCTGGATGTAACTCAAATCATTCGTCATCCTGATTACGCCAATCCTAGTGGTCTAAATAACGATATGCTGCTCTTAAAACTAGCAGCCAATGCCACAGCTACGCCAGTCATCCCCGCCAGTGCGGCTGAAACCAATTTAAATTCAGCTGGTACGGCGGCACGGGTCATCGGTTGGGGACGTACCAGCAATGGAGGCGCAAGTTCTACAGTTTTGCGTGAAGTTGGACAAGAAATTGCGACTGATACTGCTTGCCAAGTAGCTTGGAATGCAACCAGTAAAATGTTGTGTGCTAAAACTCCAACAGGCGACAATGTTGTGCGTGAATCCTGCCAAGGCGATAGTGGTGGACCACTCTTTACCCAAAATCCTTTGCGCCAAGTTGGTGTAGTTTCTTTTGGTAGCCAAACCTGCGAGGAAATCAACACGCCTGGTGTATACGCTCGAGTCACCGAGTATGATGCTTGGCTTGCCACAAATACGGGTCGCACTGCTACTGATGCAGCCATTACTCTCAACTTAACGGCTGACACCACCAATGCTGGAATTGGTGTGCGTCAAAGTGATTAAGTCGCACTCAAGGCACGTAAAAGCTACCATAATTGGTAGCTTTTTTATTTCTGTTTGGTTCGTCTATACGGCTCTACCTGTCACTGCCGCCACCATCCGAATAAGCTGCATTTCTGTGTACGGCTTAATTAAGTAGCGCACGTTGGTGGTTGCATGGTTACGAAATAAACCAATGCCAACTCGAGGTTCGGTCTGCACAATGGCTACTATTGGGGTTAAATTGCGTTTATCTCGAATGGTTTTAATCGTCTCCAAAGCATCTTCCCAATCGAGCAGAATTGTGTTTGGGCGGCGTGTCTCGAGCAAGTTCTTAGCAGTTTCTAGGGTAGTGGCGTGCATCACGCGGTAACGTTCTCGGGTCAGGGTCAGGGTACAAAGCCGCCGCGTGGTCTGCGAAGTCGAGACAATGAGAACCCAAGGGTCTTCGCCGCGTACTTCGGCAGGTTTTAATAACTTTTGTTCCTGCATTAAAAAAAGTTGGTAATAGGTTTCGCCTTCTGGGATGTTCAGTTCAGCCGCAATACTGGCGGCTGAACGCTGTCCATCCACAAGGTACATTAGTTCCCATTGCCCAAGGGTGAGTTTGGCGGTACGGTCATCGCCTTGTAACTCCACCGCGACCTCGAGAACATCTTGGGGTTTAACCTGTCCACGTCGCCATTCATCTAAGCGCCGTGTGCATTCCATCAGCATTCCCGAGGCATCTAATAAATGCGGAGTTGGCACTTGCGAAGCATCCAAGCCGCGTTCCTTAAAGTTAAATCTGGAACGGGGAATATCTGCCCAAATCATCACTTCGATCATCGCGTCCAGCACTTGGGCTTCTAATGCTGTGCGAAGATCTTGGTCGTTGATCACACCATTTCGTACCGCCATCATCCCCAATGGCGTGTGCGGATTTTCTTGTTTTTGCTTGCCCACTAGCTTTTGAACATCTTCTGGTGTGGTCATTTCGAGCCGAACCAGATACTCGCCCAAGTTTGCCCCATCTTCGACTCGAGCATACAAAATCTTGCCGTCCTCGAAGTGAATTTTGGCTTCGCGTTCGTCTAAATTCACGACCAAGACCCCCGATTTGCGCCCTCCGGCAATCAGACTGAGGATGTCTTCGATGGGGACATCTTTTAAGCGACCACTAATCACAACTGCCTCTACTCTACCAAGTCTGAGTGATCAGAGGTACGGGCAGTTTGACACACCCCACAATGGCAATTTAACAACAGCTATTCAGTCCAAATACAACGCTTTAACCTCGAGCGCAGAACGCACCGCTTCCTCGAGTTTCATGGCTTTGCCTATCTTCCAGTACCTTTGGAAACTACTTTCACCAAGTCGCTCTCGGGTGATGGACATAAAGCGCTGGTTGCGTTCTTGCCAAAGCATGGTAATGCGGGAGTTTTCCTCTGGTACAAATTGTTCAGTTGCCCCCCACAACTGCGTGGCACGTGGAAGTTGTCCTTGCAACACTGCCAAACTAGCAAGGTTCTCGAGTCCATTGCGGATGTTCAGGGTGTTGCGGATTTGCCAACTGTATTGCAGCGATTGCTCGGCGTATATTTGTGCCATTTCGAGTTCGCCGAGGTCTTGCATCACGGCACTCAGGCTGTCTTGTGAAACGCTAGCGAGGTACAAATTAGGTAATTCGCGGGCAATTTGCAATGATTCCTCAAGGTAAGCCCTAGCAGCTTGCAAGTCTCCAAGCAAAAACACCAAAAATCCCAAATTGTTCAGGGATTGCCCGATGTCAAGTTGCGAGCCAAGGCTGCGATTGAGGCTTAGGCTTTCCTCGAGACATTTGCGTCCATTGACATAATCCCCTTCAACCATAACTAAATTACCACCGACAATCCAAAGGGCATTGGCAATCAGTTTGGGTTGCTCAAGTTGACGAGCCAAAGTCAGTCCTGCTTGTCCGTGGGCTTGCATGGCTGTCCAATTGCGTCGTTGTTGTTCGATTAAACTCAAGCGCAAGTAGGCTTGAACAACATATTCGTGAGCCTCAAGGCTTTGAGACTGCCCAAGGGCTTCTTGGGCAGTCTCGAGCGCAAGCGGGACGTGTTCCATGTGCAGCGAGCTAATATGTGAAAGTAACAACAGGGCTTGGATTCGTTCTACGCTTGCAGTTGTTGTATGGCTGTTTGCCAAAACAGTTTTCAGCCAGTAAATACCTTCACTGGTGTAACCCTGCGACTGCCAAAACGCACCCAGCAAAACACTTAGCTTTAAGCTAAACATTTCCTGATTGCTGA
>JBEGTV010000341.1:0-3661 GCA_041179225.1 Deinococcota bacterium
TAGATAAGAGGACAAGATGAAACAGAGGAAAGAAAAAGCGACTCAAGCCCGTCAGGTGCTGCTTTGGAGTCAAGAAAGACAAAAAGAGGAACAAGCCTTCCTCGAGCAGTACAACCCCGCCGACTTTGAACGCCCTAGTGTGACCGTAGACATCGCCATCCTGACTGTTCAAAACAAACAACTCGAAGTGGTCACAGTCAAACGCAACGAACACCCATTCAAAGATTCTTTTGCCTTACCCGGCGGATTTGTTGGCATTGAAGAAAGCCTTGATGCTGCTGCGGCTCGAGTCCTCAAAAGCAAAGCCAACCTGCAAAACGTATACCTCGAGCAATTATTTACTTTTGGACACCCAAACCGTGACCCGCGAATGCGAATCATCAGCGTAGCCTATTACGCCCTTGTCCCACCCGCGCAACTCGAGAAGATCCAAACTCAAAACGTTCATAATCTGCAACTCGCTTTTGACCACAACGCAATCCTCGAGACTGCCCTAAAACGTATCCAAGGCAAACTCGAATACGCAGCAATTGGCACGAGTTTACTGCCCGAAAAATTCACCCTGCGCGAATTACAAGATGTCCACGAAACCATTCTCGGACGTACCTTAAACAAAGACGCTTTCCGACGAAAAATTTTAGCCACACAACAACTCGAGCCAACCGGCATTCTCGAGACAGGACAAGGCTTTCGCCCCGCCGAGTATTACAGCGTCAAAAGTACAGAAAGGAGAAGCAACATGCAAAAAATCAGCATCAAAGACGGCGCATTCACTGTGTCACATTTCTTTACTCGAGGCGAAAGCGCCAGTATGATTGAACGTGCTGAACAACTTGGTTTTACCACTGCTACTGTCAACCTTGCCTCTGGAGCAACTCAAATGCTGGGTGTTCGTAACAACGACCGAGTCAAATTCAATGACTTAGAACTTGCCACACAACTCTGGAAGAAACTCGCACCATTCGTACCAACTCAACTCGAGAATTGGACAGCCACTCGACTCAATGAACAATTCGCAGTTTATCGGTACACAGCAGGACAACGATTCAAACGCCATCAAGATGGTGTTGTAGAAACTGAACAAGGCGAAGAAAGCCGTTTTACAGTTCTGATTTATTTGAACCAAGAATGTCTTGGTGGTGAAACGATTTTTAGCGACGCAGACCGCTCAGGCAGCCGAGTAAAATTCATCAACACAAGCGTACAACCCGAAACAGGAATGGTACTTGTATTCAATCAAGAACTCTGGCACGAAGGCGCAGAAGTATTAAGTGGTACGAAATATGTCCTGAGAACAGACGTACTGTACAGAAAAAACTAAGCACTTAAAGGAGACATATGTCAATACTTTTTTATGGAACAAAAGAAATGCCTTACGGGTGCTTTAGTAATTTTAGCGCTCACCGATTTAAGCTCGAGAATAACGAATGGAGGACTTCGGAACATTATTTCCAAGCCATGAAATTCTTTCCGGACTGGGATCATGTTTGTGCGATTCGGGATATGAAAAGTCCAATGCAGGCAGCTAAGGCAGGACGCTCGAGGGCGCGTCCACTGCGCTCTGATTGGGAAGAAGTCAAAGATGATGTGATGCGAAAAGCGGTACTGGCAAAGTTTACTCAACACCCAGAGATAGCCCAGATTTTACTTGGAACAGGTGATCAGGACTTAATTGAGAACACCACCGATGATCATTACTGGGGTTGTGGCTCGAGTGGCACAGGCAAGAACATGCTGGGCATTATTTTAATGGAAACCCGAGAGATTCTTCGTGCTGAACTGAGGAAACTATGAGATACATTCAATGTCCTGCCGAAGCCGACCCGTTACCGCTCGAGAAGTCGCTTTTTCTGGCTGGTGGAATTTCAAATTGCCCCGATTGGCAAAGTGAACTGACCACTATGCTCGAGAATACGTCTTGGCTGGTCATCAATCCGCGCCGCACAGATTTTGACATCACAAACCCGAACATGACTGAAGAACAAATTCTCTGGGAGCATCGGCATTTGCGGCTGGCTTCTGCAATTGCTTTTTGGTTTCCGTCCAAAACGCTTTGTCCAATTACCCTGTACGAACTTGGTACGTGGAGTACAAGCCATAAACCACTTTTTATTGGTGTTGACCCGAAATACCAACGCCGTTTGGATGTGCAAATTCAAACCCGTTTGGTTCGCCCTGAAGTCCCAATTCTCGGGTCACTCGAAGATTTAGCCCACGCCTTACAAGGAGGATTATGAACATTTTTGGTCTCGAGATTCCGCTTTGGGTCTTTGATTGGGCTGGCTCGGCTTGCGTGATTTTTTCGTTGGTGTTCTTGTTTTCTAAGTCCATTGCTTACTGGCATTGGAGCAATGCCAGTTTAATCCCCTATTTTGTGCTGTTTATGGTCGGTGGACAGTGGATGCTGGCGGGTTTGCAAGTTTCATACCTGATTTTTGGGATTCATGGGTTGTACTTGTGGTTTCTCGAGGCGCGGCGCGATAAGGGCGAAATTACGTTTAATGAACCTGCTTGGTACAGTGTCACTTGGGTGGCGAGTATTGCAGTTTTTGTGTACACCGTTCTGGTCACGGATTTCGTGTCCGATGCTTGGAATTGGGTGCAGTTTATTGGCGTTAGCCTTGCCTTAATTGCTAATTTTGGGACGACCCGCAAATGGGCTTGGAGTTGGGGTGTATGGATTGCCGTCAATGCAGTCATGGCAGTCTATTTTGCACACCTTGGCTTGTGGGCGCAATTTACTTTGCAGTTTGTGCTGGCAGGCATGAGTGTGTATGGCTATCTCGAGTGGACAAAAACCAAGGTCTCAGAGGCTGCAAAAAGTGTTTAAGATTGGTTTGGTGGTTGGGAAATTTGCGCCTTTGCATCAGGGTCATGAACTTGTGCTGAAAACAGCTTTGGCGCAGTGCGAAAATCTGATTGTGTTGGTGTACAGTAACCCAGATTTTTCGTGGATGCCGTCCAGCACTCGAGCCAGTTGGGTAGAAGATTTATGTCCAACGGCTCGAGTGTATATCCCAGAGAATGCACCGCCCAACGAAGCAAATGATTTTACGCATCGTGAATTTGTAAAGTCTTGGCTCGAGCAGAATCAGTTTGTGATAGATGCAGTTTTTGGCTCGGATGATTACTTACAAGGTTTCGCAGCGCATATTGGCGCAGTGCCAATTAAAGTAGATGCAACTCGAGACACTCATCCGATTTCTGGGACTGCTTTGCGTGAAGCAGTTCAGCACAATCAAATCGCTCATTTCAAGTCATTTGTCTCGAGTATCGTCTATTCGCATCTCGAGTTTTGGGCGCAACCAATTAAAAAAGTGGTTTTTCTTGGCGCGGAAAGCACAGGCAAAAGCACATTGACGGCACGAATGGCGCTCGAGTACCAGACCAGTTTTGTAGCAGAATTTGGACGTGAAATCTGGGAAAGTAAAAACGGGCAACTCGAGTTAGAAGATTATGTTTTTATCGCCAAGCGTCACCGCGAACTCGAGGAGACAGCTTTACTCGAGAGTAAAAATTTTTTATTTGTGGATACAAACGCCATCACCACGATGTTTCTTGGCTACGCTTATGAAGGTCGCGGACTGCCTGAACTGACCCGACTGGCTCGAGTTGCCGAGTCTCGGTATCACCATGTTTTTTTATGTAGCGATGATATTCC
>JBEGTV010000342.1:0-3643 GCA_041179225.1 Deinococcota bacterium
CGTGACCAGCAGCTTTAATCCAGCCTCAACCACCAGCACCAGCACCCTGACTTTGAATGTTGCTGCCAATGCTGCTTTGGGGGACACGACCCTGACGGTTAAAGGTATTTCGGGATCACTGACCAAAACCGCGACCTTCAAATTAACCGTGACCGCCGCGCCTGTGACTGGCGACACCACCCCGCCCACCGTGGTCAGTACCACCGCCACAAGTAACACCAGTGTCACCGTGGTCTTTAGTGAAGCCGTTGCAGGGGGGAATGTAGCCACGAATTTTAGTTTTCCATCACAGGGATTAAATGTCACGGCTGCCAGTGTTGCCGCAGACAACAAAACCGTGACCCTGACCACCTCGGCACAATCCGCCATTTCTTATGCTCTCCTAGTTAGCTCGAGCCTAACCGATTTGGCTGGGAACGCCTATACTCTGACATTACAAAATACCACCCTGACTACGTTTCAAGGCATCACAGCCGCCACTCCAGGTGTGACTGCCGTAACCATCAGTGCGCCTGCCACAACTGTGTTGCCTGCCACGAATACCACGCTGACCGCCATTGTGACTGGAATCGCCCCATTCAGCGATGCCGTAACATGGAGCATTGTCAGTGGTGACGGTGCAAGTCTGACTAACCCCACAGGTTCATCCATCACTTTTAGTGTTCCAGGTGCCTTTTCCACAGAACGTACAGTGGAGATTAAAGCTATCAGCACTCAAGATTCGAGCAAATTTGGCACAATCACCATGACCATTAAACCAGCCAGCATCACGGGTGTGACCTTGACCGCCGTAAAGTCAGCCTTAAAAACCGATGAGTCAACCCAACTGAGCGCCACAGTGACCTCGAGTGGTAATGTGAATCAGTTTAATTCACTCTCGACTTGGAAGATTGAAGACGATGGCATTGGGACACTTTCGAGTGGCAATGGTTCGCTGCTTAATACCGGATTCGGCACCACCAACACCTACTTCGCCCCAAGCACTTCTGTTGGACGGATTGTACGGATTACCGCAAGTAGTGTCCAAGACCCAACCCAGAAAAAAACTATTTTTATTAGTGTCAATCCAAACAAAGCCAGTATCAGTGGTGGTCAACACCATACTTTAGCCTTAAAATCAGACAACACCGTCTTGGCTTGGGGAGAAGGGGCTTTTGGACAACTCGGTACAGGCAACCTCGATAACTCACCCACGCCAGTAGCGGTCAGCGGCGCAAAGAACACCAATATCGTGGCAGTCTCGGCAGGCGGATTTTTTTCGCTGGCACTAAAAACCGATGGCAGTTTAATCAGTTGGGGTGATAACACCCACGGACAACTTGGGAATAATCTACAAGGCTCTATTAACTCAACATCCACACCAGTAGACGTTGGTGTGACTTTCAAATTTACTGCAATTGCCACTGGCTCAAATCATTCACTGGCACTAAGAGATGACGGCAATGTGTACAGTTGGGGTGATAATAGCAGAAAACAACTGGGGAACACTGCACCAAACAACACCACACCAACCTTAGTGCCAGGCACAAACAACACAGTTGCCATTGCAGCCGGTGAAAAACATTCCTTGGCACTCAAATCAGACGGAACAATACTGGCTTGGGGTTCGGATGAATTTGGGCAACTTGGCGATAATGCTCCTGCCGGAACAACTTCGGAGACACCCCTACCAGTCCAAGACGCAACCAACATTGTGGCAATTGCGGCGGGTCGGAGTTATTCTTTAGCCCTTAAATCGGACGGCACATTGCTGGCTTGGGGCGCAAATTTTAGTGGTGAACTCGGTGATGGCTCGAGTACAGATAGAACGACACCAGTTGCAGTTGTTGGCGCAAACAGCAACAACATTGTGGCTATTGCGGCGGGTCTGAATCATTCTGTGGCACTCAGAAAAGACGGCAGTGTACTGACTTGGGGTTCGGACGAATTCGGGCAACTCGGCGATGGAACACCACTCGAGGATAAATCCACACCTGTTGTGGTTAGTGGCGCAAGTAACATTGTTGCCATTGCTGCTGGCGGACTGCACACATTGGCGCTCAAGTCAGACGGCACAATGCAAAGTTGGGGCAGGGATAACCTTGGGCAACTCGGTAATAGTGCAGCACTCGAGAACAGCGCCTCACCAGTCTCGGTCTTGCTCGGGGCGTTCACCATTCGCTTACCGTAATTTTTTACTTCTCGAGAAGCCACCTTGTTTGTTTGGGGTGGCTTTTTGCTCGAAAAACTAAGGTTTAAGGGTTTTGCATTTGAACATGATTGCGTAACCACACCAAAAGTTGGTCAAAACGAAACGATTGAGTTTGGTATAAACCAGCAATAAAAAAATAGGTTTCCTCAGCGTTGGCTGTGATGTGTGCATTGTTAATGGCTAAAAAAGTGAAGATTGCTGCAAAAGCAGTGCGTTTATTGCCATCTATAAACGGATGATTCTGGGCTAAACTTTCCCAGAGTGCAGCCGTTTGCTCGAGCAAATCGGGGTAATACCCTGTTTGTGGGCGATATAAGGCTGCTTCGAGTAAACCCATATCTCGTACACCGCTTTGACCACCGTAACGCTTTATTTGGTCAGCATGAATTGCCAGAACTTCGGGCAGGGTTAAATAATTGGTCATTGGGCTAATTTTTTGTAAAGTTCGCTAAATTGCGTGTGGCTAGACTGGTAGGCAGCCATGACCGAGGCTCGAGGGTGTGTATTTTTACGTTTCTCGATGAGATCGGCTAGGGCTTCGTTGATCAGGGCTTGAATTTGTCGTCCTTCGCTTTGGGCAATGGCACGGATGTTTGATAAAATTTCTGAATTCACTTGGGTGGCAAATTTTTCTTTGACTTCATTCATACTGCCTAAGTTTATCATGACAAATCATGATTCATCAAGCTAAACTTAAAAAGCAAACGTAAAGGTATGCTGTTACCCATGCAATTAGCCACCCGAGTCATGGGTTTTACGCCTAATCCATTTACTGAACTCACTGCTTTGGCGGTCAAACACAACGCTGTGAATCTAGGACAGGGCTTCCCTGATTGGGCAGTGCCAGATTTTGTGTTGGCGGCTGGACTCGAGGCATTCAAAACCGCATCGCATCAGTACACCACGCCGCGTGGCATCCTGCGTTTACTAACGGCAGTCGCAACCCTGCTCGAGCCACAAATTGGCAAAATTGACCCGCTCGAAGAAATCACGATTACGGTTGGTGCAACCCAAGCCCTGCACGCTACGCTGGTGTCTTTGGTCAATTCTGGGGATGAAGTGATTCTATTCGAGCCAAAATTTGATTCTTATACCCCGCAAGTGCGCCTTTGTGATGGCATTCCAGTCTTTGTGCAACTCGAGCCAGAAAACGGCACATGGAGGTTAAATCTCGAGCAGTTACAAACAGCGATTACACCACGCACCAAAGGAATTATTCTAAATTCGCCACACAATCCGACAGGCAAGGTTTTTACAAAAACCGAACTCAAGGGGATTGCTGCTTTGGTCTTGGAACACAAGCTCTGGGTGATTAGCGATGAGGTTTATGACCGCATCACCTTTGAAGCCCCGCACATCAGTTTTGCTTCGCTGGAAGGTATGCGAGAGCGCACCATCACGATTGGCAGCGCCGGAAAAATCTTTTCGGTAACTGGTTGGCGCATCGGTTGG
>JBEGTV010000343.1:0-3615 GCA_041179225.1 Deinococcota bacterium
TGTACAACACTTTAGAAATTTTACAAGCCTTCTTGAATCAGCAAGCACTTTTTCCAAAACGAGGTCAGTTATGAAAACAAGTCAAATCGCTGGAATTCCAGTCCGCAACTTTGAAAAACTAAGTCCAGAGCAACAACAAGCCCTTGAAGCAGCCTTATTAAAGCCAAGTCCACGCCTAAAAAAACAAATTTCGCAAGACATCACCCAAACCAGTCTCGAGGAATTACAAGCCGCCGTGCAACAAGGTGTACTACAAAAACGCATTGGCGCACTGCTAAAACAAGCCAGAGAACAAGCACAACTGAGTGGACGAACCACCGCCAAACGCTTAAAAATGAATCATGCACAACTGCGTAAACTCGAGGAAAGCGACATCAACCTAGAAGTCTCGAGTTTGGTGCGGGTGGCACACGAACTTGAATTTGATGTGACGATTAGGCTAGAACCAAGGCAACATGGGAATGTGCTAGAAGCAAAACTATAAACCAGTCAAGCTGAACTCATGCGCCCATGCTAACCCGAGATAGAAGAAGAATTGAAATGCACCTCATAGTTTTTGAGTGTCAAACTCAGCAAGGCGCTGAAATACTTCATGGTGTTTTTGCATAATGATGCGTGCTGCATTCCTAAAATCTGGGTCTAAAGTTTCATCTGGCACAATGTTTATACCCTGTTCGGTACTGATTAAATGAACCAAATCCCCAGCCTTTAACCCATGCTGCTCGAGTAAATCAGGTGGAATGATCACAGCGACGTTTTCGCCAACTGTCCGCAAAGTTTGAGCCATACAAAATTATAACTTTTTCTGCCTACCACCCGCCGTCCGCAAACCGCGTATCCGCTCGAGCAGTACCGCCGCCGGTTCATCCGTTGCGTCTTGGGGTACAAGCTCACCACGAAACGCCATATTGAGCGTACTTGCCCGCAAGCGTTCCGCCCGTAGCAAATTGGCTTTGATGCTTTGCTCGAGATGGTCGGTAGCAGATAACTTGGCTTCGACTTGGGAGACAATAAAGGCTTGTTCCTCGAGAGGCGGGAGGGGAAACACCAAAACACGAATCTTCCCCTGAAAAATGTTTGCCTGTGCCGTCTGAGTTTTTCGAGTTTCAATTTGGTTTTGTAATAACGGTGAACGAATACAGAATGATAAAAATTCTGACATTTTAAGAACGGGTTTCAAAACTGCAACACTTCTTACCAATGAAAATGAAATGTTTTCAGGCACAACGCAACTGCGTCCAACTGTCCCAGAGCAAGACAGTAAAACGTCCCCCGCCTTGATTGTCAAACGTTTATTCAGTTCCAAATGTGTTTTCTCGGAAATGTAATCAACGTCCTTAAGTGCCAATTTACCATTTAGAACGTTTCTAGCAGAAAGTAGAAAAACACCTGAGTCAGTTCTTGGAGGTGTTATGTGTTCTCCATCTGTGACAACAGAAGTGAGTTGGTCTGCTGTCGCCCAAACCCAGCCTTCTGGCAATTCTGCCAACCCGCTCGAGTCTGGCGCTTGAGGCTCGGTGTACTTCGCATTTTTCCTGCCCTTGGCTTGCTGCTCGAGAATCCATTTTTGTTGGCGCTCGAGTAAGACTTTTTTTAACAACACACTGGCTGGCTCGAGCGAACCGCCTTGGGCTTCACGCCACGCCTTGGATAAATCACCTTGAACGGCAGCTTTAAGAACACTCTGACGGTATTTTTTGACCTTAGCCAAAGCGATTTTTAGGGTTTTAACCCCAAACTCGAGTTCGGATAGTAATTCCTCGAGTTTAGCCACGATTCGTTTCTGCTCGAGAAGCGGCGGGATGGGAATTGGAGCGGTTGAAAATCGACTCTTATTTATTATCGTTATTGTTGTCGCTGAAGAATTCGCTGTTAACCAAGGCGCAAGTGTTTTGCAGTAGTAGTAGCCATATTTGTCCAAAAGAAATTCTGAATAAAACTCAATTGCATTGATTTGTTGATTTGTGGCTAATTGAACACCTGCAATACCCACCTTGCCAAGATTTCCTATGCAAGAAACCAGCACCGCCCCAGTTCGTAGTATTCGAGCTTTTTTTGCACCTTCATTTGACAAAAATTGCTCAGTCTTCGAGATTGGAATTAGAGTGTTGAGATCACTTGGCTTTACCAATGGGTAATCATCACCATAATTTTCAGCATCTTTTGGCGTTGGAGTATTCCCAGTAGTAATTTCTCCAACATCCTCGAGTTTTGCCCATTCCCAGTTCATTGGTAACTCCTGCAACGCGGGGGCAGTCGTGGCTTGTGCGCCCGTCAGAACCGCAAAAAAATCGGGTTGTGTTTCGGTTTGGGTCATGCGAATGCCCTGCGGTGGCTCGGGCGGTTGGCGTTGGCAGGGCGAACACGGGGGTTCGCCCCTACGGTTGGATGGGCGTTGGTTGTGTTTTTCGTAGGGGAGGGTCTTGTACCCTCCCTGCCATTCCAACCGTTTTTTGACATTCCCAAATTCCCATCATGTTCGGATATTCCTAAATTCCCACCGTTTTTTGACGTTCCCAAATTCCCAAGGTGTTTTGGTGTTTCTCGAGTTCGCGGGTTTTGTTTCATACTGCCAGTGTACCCTTATGCACTCAGGGTGGTGCTGAGTTCCTCGAGCAGTGGTCTGATGTTCTTAAATAATTGCACCGCTTTGTATGCCCCGCCGCGTTGGTGAAACGGGCTGAGTTCGAGGTCTTGAATCCCAATTGCCGCACTGCTGGCAATGTGGTCTCGTATCATGTTTAGCCACTCGAGTTGTTCTGGGCTAAAAGCTGTGCCGCTCGATTGTTGCAGGCTTAGCCATGTCTGAAAACGGTGTTGTACACTGTCCATGAATGGTGTTAGCATCGTGTCTTGTCCAGTTGTAAAGCGCACCAATGCCACCAAATCGGTCAGGAGGCGCTGTGGGTTGTGGCTGCTTTTGACTCGGGTTTGCTCGAGGTTTTCGTAGGCTTTCCAAACATTTTCTGGGGTTAAATAGTACGGTGGCTGCTCGATGGCGCTGGCAAGTTGCTGGATGGCGGCAAAGGTCAGTTTTTGTTGTTGCTTGGGTTGGTTGTAAATAATTTGCAGCGCCGTCAGTTCGTTTTTGTGTTGTTCGATAAAGTCTTGCCATGTTTGTACCATCCGTCTGGCTTTGTCAAAATCGTAGCCAACATACAGCACTTGGTCTTGACTAATCGTGTCTATGGTTTGTTCGCTGTCGCGTTGGATGTCCTCGAGTAAGCGCCTGAATTCTGGGTTATTAAATGGCTGGGCGGCATTTTCGGCTAAGTCGGTTTGGGCTTGGTCGTATTGTAAATCGCTTGGGTTGGGGTTGCCCGTTTGGGTGATGGCGTGGGCTTCGATGCTGTCTGGGTCGGTGGCGCGAATGAGGTTTGCCACAACGGTTTTGAGGTCTTGTTTGGCGTGGACTTCCAGTGCATCGCGGCTGGTTTCACTTAGTTTTTTGTCAAGTCGGGTTAAACGGCTGGCTAAACTCGAGATGGTGTCGGTGCTGGTGTCGCCCATGGCAATTTTTTGCAGGATTTTGGCAAAGGGAATACTCGGTAAGCGCTCGAGTGGTTTAGAATCGGTTTTGATTGTTTCGGTTACGCCCACTGCGTCCACCAGCAC
>JBEGTV010000344.1:0-3613 GCA_041179225.1 Deinococcota bacterium
GGAAAAACTGCATCTGCCAGAATTGAACGCAGTCCAGCCGCAGGAGTTAAACGCCAAGGGCTGGTCTCGAGAATACTCAGCAATTCGGCTTTTGTATAAGCACAGTCAACCAAAAACTGTTGACCATCGAATTTTAAGAGTCGGCGCTGACCATCTTCGCCCGTTAAAAAAAGATTGGTAGCTTGTTCACCACGGCGCAGTTGCGGGTTTAATCCAATTGTCTCGAGTTGTACTGCTGCCCGTTCAATACCTGCACTTGAAGCCAAAGGTGACTCGAGTTCGTGTTGAATCCCAGCCGTGAATAACACAGCAATACTTGGATGCAAAGGGTCAACAATTAAAAGCCCGTAATTCCCGAGTAAGTACATTAGAATTCTCGAGAACCACTGACTGTATGTTTTTGAAGCCTTAAAAGTTTTTTCTAGCATCTCGAGCATTGGAGTTTTGAAAACTTCGGGTGCATCAAAATCTTGCACATGCTGCAAGATGGTTTCTAAATAGGCTGGTTCGAGCAAAATTGCGCCTATCGGAATCCCTTTGGGTAACTCTAAGCTGATTTGATGCTGATTTTCAGATAAATCCAGTAGAAAGGCATGACGCACTTCTTCGGCATCATGGTCTTGGCTGGCAACCCAAAAAACGGGCAAAACTGGACGCTCAGCACTCGAGTACCGCCGTGCCAGTAAAATCGCATCTACTGCCTTGGAAATTGTATACGAAGCCCCAAGCAATAAACCCGCTTGCTGTCCAGTCATAATGGTTAGGGATTTCGGATGCGCCAGTAACTTGGCATTCTCGAGAACTGCTTTGGGCGCACCAAGACCGTGACTGTACTCGAGAACCGCCTGTGACAAAGCATCACGATTGACAACCCGAGGAGTTTCTAATGCTGCCGAAAAATCCGCATGGGCTAAACGATGTAAAGAAAGAAGTTGGCTAGAACAAAAGGCTTCGAGGGCGGTCACGAGGCGTATTCTAGGCTGGAATGAAGGTCAAATGAGGTTGCCAAGGCTACGCAAAAGCAGAGGAAAAGGATAGTTCATTTTGACTCGAGGGGTAAAATGAGGGTGAAAACTGCTCCTGTTTCGGGGGAATTAGAGGCTTCTACTGTTCCGTAGTGCAATTCAGTAATGGTTTTAACAATGGCTAAACCAAGTCCGCTACCTCCAGTGCTTCGGTTTCTCGAGGCATCGGCTCGGTAAAGGCGTTCAAAAATTCGCGGTAAGGCATCGGGAGGGATTCCTGTACCAGTGTCAGCAACACAAATTTCGGCTTGGTTTTGGTGTTTTTGCACCGTTAGACTGACCGTACCACCACTTGGGGTGTGGGTCAAAGCATTCTCGAGCAAATTGCCAATGGTTTGTTGAATACGGCTGGCATCTAATGGCAAAATGAGTTGCAAAGCCGCATGAAATTCCAAACGGATATTCTTGGTTTCGGCTTTGGCTTGAAAATGCTCCAAGGTGTCTTTGGCAAGATTGGTTAAATCTGTGGGATGAAGTTCTAAAGTTAAAGCATTCGCATCGGCAAGTGATAACAACCGCAAATCCTCAACCAAGCGCTCGAGTAATTTGGTTTGGTTTGAAAGTCGCAAAATCGCATCCATTTCGAGCGGCATAACCCCATCTTCAAGCGCTTCAAGACGGGCTTTCATGGCAGTCAACGGAGTGCGGAGTTCATGGGCAATATCGGCAAATAAGTTTTGCCTCGCTGTGGCTTGTTGTTCTAATCCGAGTGCCATTTGATTAAAATTCTGCGCTAAACGCCCAAGTTCGTCCTGCCCAGAAACCTTTGCTCGAGCCGATAAATCACCTTTAGCAACCTTGGCTGCTGCCAAGGACACCAATTGAATCGGTTGACTGATTCGTTTAGACAGCAGCAACGCCAAACCAATTGCCATGACCAAAGAAATTCCAACTCCAAAAAGCACAGTTTGCTGCACCCACGGGCGTGGGTCAACAAAAGCAAAAATTGGATTACGATTATCTTCTCGAGAACGCCCGTTATTTCTAATTGATGTGGGCAAAACAGCACCAAGCGGTTGGGCAGTGACTGGATTTGTTTTATCAAGCGGAGCATCGTCTCGAGGTTTAGGGCAGACCAAACCTGAAGGAACAACACCACGACACAGCGCTTCGACACTTCGCATCACCTCAGAAAATTCACGTTTGCGTTCATTTGGTTGCTTGAACTGATTTTCGGCACTAAAAAGTGTAAAAGCAGCCGGAATACCAATCGTGGCAAAGGCTACCAATAGCATAGCCCCAATTATTCGTGCCGCAATACTATTCATACTGTCCACCGCAACAGGCATTCCATACTGTCCACCGCAACAGGCATTCCATACTGTCCACCGCAACAGGCGTTTCTGTCCACCGCAACAGGCATTTCATGTTTCAAACCGCAAACGATAACCAATTCCACGCACCGTCTCGAGCATATCGCCCACACCAGCATCGGCAAGTTTATGGCGCAAATTCTTTAAGTGAGCATCCACCACTCGCTCTAAAGCATCCGAATCTGGCAGCGCAACTTCTAAAAGCTCAGCCCTTGTAAATGCCCGACCCACCGCCCGCATTAACGCCTCAAGCAGACGAAATTCGGTCAAGGTTAAATCTAGCCTCGAGCCACTGGCTTTAACCGCCACTGCCCGCACATCGAGTTCCAAATACCCAACCCGCAGCACATCTAATTTTTCTTCCTTATGCGCCCGACGCAAAACAGCTTTAACCCGCGCCACCACTTCACGCGGACTAAACGGCTTAATCACATAATCATCTGCCCCAAGTTCCAAACCAATTAATTTATCAATGTCCTCGGCTCGAGCGGTGAGTAAAATAACGGGTGTATTCCCATCTGCCCGCACTTTACGCAGTACCTCAAGACCATCTTTTTTGGGCAGCATCACATCGAGTAAAATTAAATCTGGTTTGATAATTCGGGCTAACTCGAGCGCTCTGTCACCATCGGATGCCCGTTCGGTGCGAAAACCATTTTGGCGCAAATAGGCTTCTAAAACATCAGCAATTTCAGATTCATCTTCAACAACCAGAACAATCGGCATGGTGTGTAGTGTACTCATAAGCCTATTATGCTTGGTGACAAATGAAGGCAACTCGAGGAAACTGTGAAGATTAGATGAAATTAAGCATTCACACAAACTTCACGCTGAGTTCTTAGAACCTTCGGCTCGAGATAAAAAACTGAAATACACAGGAGACTCCATGCGAAAAACCCCAATTATACTTATTTTATTTTTTGGTACTGTCTTGGCAGCCAGTAACCAAACGCTCGAGCAAGTCATAAGACGTTTACCGCAGAGTTTAGAGTGGCAAATTATAGACCAAACTTTTTTAGCCGCCCAGAATAATTTTGAGAGTAGTCTCGCGGCATCTGGTCTGCGCTTAACCGTTGGTGCAGATGTCAGCAACAACACCAACACGGCTACAGGAGTAAATAATTCATCGTATAAAGTTAATGCCACTGCCAGTTTGCCTGTACTGCCGTGGGCAAGTCAATTTGATGATCTTCGCAAAGCCGAACGCACCTTTGAACGGGCTAAACTCGATTTGCGCGACTCGAGGAACACGCTTTTTATCACTACCAACACACA
>JBEGTV010000345.1:0-3610 GCA_041179225.1 Deinococcota bacterium
AGCGGGTTGAGCTAGCCGGCGTTGCCGCAACCAAAAATCACCATCGCTCGAGAGCAAACCATTCCCGACCAAGGCTTTTAAGGCAGGAAAACCACGATACGGTTTCTTAAATTTTTTATTGTAATCACGTAACACCAACGCCACCAAATCAGGGCGAGTCACAATCGTCATATTTCGATTACCAAAATTCAGATTAACCACTTCACCATGCGATTTGGAAACACGCATCAAATACCCCGGTGGGTCTTTAGCAAACTCGAGAACATGCCCAACCAAGGGCAGACCTTTAGGCATCGGCGGAATCAAGCGGGTGGTCATACGCGATTATTTCAGATTCTCGAGTGCTAGACCAGTGATTATTGCATTTGGCGGGTAGGAAGCCACTCGAGCCACAGCAAAAAGCGAACAGCCATCTACAAGCCTGAACTTAAAGCAGGTGGCTCGAGCGGGAAAGAGAAATGTAATAGGCAGTTTCAAACGATTTGACAAAATGTCTTGAAAGATATTTGTGAAACTAAAAATTTGATGCACCAAAAATTCATCACCATCGGCTACATTACACACCATGAATCGTCGTGAATTTCTCGAGGTTGCGGCTTTAGCATCTGGCTTAGCGGTGTTGTCACCAGCTTACGCCCAAAACGCACTGGCAAATAATATCGCCCAAGCCGCCAACCGCTTCTTGGCATCGCTACCAAGTACCCAACGCCAAACGGCAGTCTTTGCTTTCTCGAGTAGCGAACGGACGCGCTGGCATTGGACAACCCCTGATGCCGTGCCGCGCAATGGTCTGGCACTGACCGATATGTCCACTGAAAGCCGCACTTTGGCATTGGCACTGCTGCGCTCGAGCCTTTCAGAAATTGGCTATCAGCAAGCCGTGGCGATTATGGCGTTGCAACTCGAGTTGGGACGTGATGATTTGCGTTATTACTTCTCAATATTTGGCACAATCGGCACGGGTCTTTGGGGTTGGCGTATCGAAGGGCATCATCTCTCGAGGCACTTTACCTTACGTGGTGAGGTGGTTGGTGTCACCCCGTTTTTCTTGGGTGCGTCCCCAACACAAACCGAGAAAAAACTTCGTGCCATGCCAAGAGAAGAAGATGCGGCTCGAGAATTGGTGCGTTCACTGAGTAGTCAGCAACGCAGTACAGCTATTTTTCAAAGTAACAGCCTGACGCAGCATGTGACCCAAAATGCGGTCAGGGTTTCGGCACTGCCGCCTATTGGTATTGCTTGGGAGGCTTTAAGTGCAGCACAACAAAAACTGCTTGAAGAAATTCTGCAAACCTACCTTAAAACCCTGCCACAAGGTATTTACGAAGCACACTGGCAAAAAGTTGTGGCGAACCGCTCGAGTCTACGGTTTGCTTGGGCGGGTAGTTTAGAACCAAATAACCAGCATTATTACCGCGTTCAGGGTAAGCATTTTCTGCTCGAGTTTGATAATTCACGCAACAGTGGCACGCATCTGCACAGTGTTTGGCGTGACTTTGCCAATGATTTCGAGGCGACTGCATGAAATTAGTTTGGTTACTGATTTTTTGGTTCTCGAGCATTGCCTTTGCCGACGTGCGCCAGAACCTCACCGTTGATGCTCTCTCGAGCCGTACCTTTGATGGTGGAACTATTAAAACCGAGCGGGTCATGGCAAAAACAACTTCTTTTACACGGTATTTGATTTCTTGGGATTCTGATGGCTTCAAACAATATGGTTTTGCCAATATCCCGTCAGGTAAACAAAAACGGGCTGTGGTGATGGTGCTGCACGGTTATGTCAACCCAGCCAATTATAGCGTTACTACCTACACCACGCGCTACGCCGATGCTCTGGCTCGAGCCGGTTATGTGGTGCTGCACCCGAATTACCGTGGACACGCACCAAGCCAAGGCAGTGCTGATGGGTTGTTTCGCGTCGGTTATGCGCTCGATGTGCTGCATTTGCTGGGCAGTTTGCGCCGTCAAGTCGGCTCAAAAGGCATTTTTGCGACTGCCGATGCGACTCGAGTCGGGATGTGGGGTCACAGCATGGGAGGCGGAATCACTCACCGTATTCTGGTGGTGCGCCCCAATTGGGTTAAAGCTGCCGTACTGTACGGCGCAATGAGCAGCAATGAGCGCGAAAATGCCGAGCGGGTCTACACCTTTTACAGCAATCGCACCCGTGGCGAATTCGAGTACAACACACCTGAAAAATGGTTGCGTTTGATTTCACCCAGTTTTTTTCTGACTCGAGTGACCGCAAAAATCAGTGTGCATCATGGTAGCGCCGACGAATCCGTGCCGTATGCGTGGAGCATTAGTTATTGCCAGACCATGAAGCGCTTGGGAAAGGATATTTCGTGTTATGGCTACAATAACGCACCGCATTTGTTTACTCGAGGCTCGAGATTCGACACGCTTTTTCAGGCTCGAGTCAAAACGTTTTTCGATGAATCACTATAATTTTCATTCTGTCAAATAACGTCTTGCCCAACAATCAATTTCGGCTATCACTTGCTGCATGGCAAATCCAGCTTCGGTCAGTTCGTAACTGGTGCGTGGTGGCATGTAACTTTCAATGGTTTTTAAGACAATCCCGTTTTTCTCGAGCATTTCTAGGCGCTCAGATAAGGTGCTTGGGTTGCAATTGCCAATGGCTCGGCGCAGTTCATTAAAGCCTTTTGGGTTCTCGAGCAGTGAACGGACAATGTATAGCACCCATTTTTCTTGGAGAATGCCAATGGCTTGCACGGCTGGGCATAACCCTGTGCTGTGTTCTGGGTTCTCGAGGACAGCATTTTCTGGCATGGGTGTAGTGTAGCACCTCCTGATGTATTTTGATTTACACAACCTACTGATATATTTTATATACTACTCCTCAGTTCGGAGCGATACAAAAAATCCGAACACAAGGAGAAACAAACATGAGCCAAACTTGGAATATTGACCCATCCCACACCAGCCTCGAGTTCGCCGTTAAACACATGATGATTAGCACTGTGCGTGGAAGTTTTAAGGTCAGTGGTGGAGGAGTAGAGCTGGACGAAAATGGCAAATTACTCGGTGTTGAAGCCACCATTGAAACCGCTTCGGTCAACACCAAAGATGCTCAGCGCGACGGACACCTGAACGCCGCAGACTTCTTTGACAGCGCTACCCACCCAAATATCACCTTCAAAAGCACAAACATTACCGCCCTCGGTGGGAATAACTACAAAGTCGAAGGACACCTGACCATTCGTGGTGAAACCAAACCTGTGACTTTAGAAGTCGAAACCAGCGCAACAGGCAAAGACCCGTGGGGCAACACTAAAATTGCTGCCAGTGGCACAACCAAAATCAGCCGTAAAGAATGGGGTTTGGTGTGGAATCAGGCACTCGAGGCTGGTGGTGTTCTGGTTGGCGACGAAGTCAAAATTACCTTGGATGTCCAAGCCGCAGCACCAAGCGCATAAGAAACGAGGACAAAGAAAAGAGGAAAATATGTCTAAATCACAATTCTCTTTTCTCGTGCTTAAATCTTTTTATCTATGAGCATACATCCAGAAACCCGCATTGGACACGTTCACTTAAAAGTGGCTGATCTCGAGCGCAGCCTAAAATTTTACCGTGACCTACTTGGTTT
>JBEGTV010000346.1:0-3597 GCA_041179225.1 Deinococcota bacterium
CAAGTAACAAGTCAAAAAGACGTTTTGATTGTCGGGTACTTAAACGGCTGGCAATGACTTGGTACAACTGCGTATTGGCTCGTTTTCGACAGCGACCAATTAAAAGCATAATTCTTTTAATGCTTGGCAGGATGACTTTACCCAACTCGAGTTCGTGTGTTACCAAATCAATTAGAACTGCATTTACTTCGTTATCTATGGATAACTTGTTTAGCAGCATTCGGGCAATCCGCAAGAACGGTGCGCCTTCAAAATCACGATAACCCAAATGCACACCAATTAATTTTCGGTGTTCTAAACGCGCATCTTTCGAGTTTTGATAACGCTCGAGATTCACATTCTCTAAGCCAAGCTGCTTTGATACAAACAACATCACAGCCTTTGGAACAAGCAATGGGTTCTCGAGAAACGTTCCTAGGAAGCGTAAGGTACAGAGTTGAAGTGCCATGCCAAGTCGAGTTGAATCTAAGCGTCTCACAGCGATTAACTCGAGGTCTGATGGTGTCAAAACAAAATATGTTTCCAGTTGGGTTTGACTGGGTTCAGTGAGGTACTGCCCGTAACTTCGGTACTCGCTGACATCTGGTTCTTCGCTTGGGATGGTCATTGGTAAAGCATAAGCTAAGTGTAATTTAGGTTACTAAGCCGATTTTGGCAATTTACTCTACCGACAGGCTATAATGACCAAAATTTAGTACCTCGAGAATCCAAACTCGAGTCGCTGAGTCAAGTGAGTGTTTCTGCTTTCCAATCAGTAATACTTTTACTTTCTAAATCAAAAATCACAGCTAAACCAATCACGGGTTTACCAACTAATCCTTGGGCGTATTCTTTATCCACAATTTGTTGCCAAGCCGTTTCGACTGTGCCACCGTTCTTAAATTCAAAAATAATAAAATGTGTTTGCGTTTCGAGTAGTGAATCTATGCGCCCAAGCGCAGTCTGAACTTGGCTCTGAATGCGTAAGCCTGTGCTGACCAGCATCAGATGCACAAGGCTATGCAGATAAACTTCTTGTCTAGGAAAAATCTCGTATGGAATCCCAGCCAAAGTGCGGTTGACTGCGGTAAAAAACACCTGCCAATCCAAACGAATTAACGCCCGTTGCAACTCGAGACCAAGCTGATTGACCTGAAAAGGCAGTAAAGAACTGTACTCGAGCAGTAAACCACTCGAGAAGGCTTGGCGCACTTCCTCATTCGGGTATGCAAGAGCATAAACCGTGCCAATAGGATTATTTTCAATGCTTTGAATGGTTAAGTACCCCGTTTGGAACATCAGACTTACAGGGTCGAGTCGTTCAATATCGGTGGCGGCGATAATACTTTCCGAGACTTCTAAACCATCAAATTCAAAAGGGTTGAGTTTAGCATTGCGAATCATTTCCATTAAAAACGTTGGTGTGCCAGTCTCATACCAATATGACTTAAAACGTTGCTGTTCGAGAAAAAGCAGGAAACTAAACGGGCAGTAAAGTCTATGCACCCCGTCCCATGAATAACCGTTGTACCATTGCTTTACACTGACCCAAAGCTGCTCGAGACTCACCCCTTGAAATTTGGCAACCGACTCGAGATACCCTGTAAAATGCGTAACAATTTCTTCACGGCTGTACCCGCAAAGACTGGCGTACTTGGCGTTTAAGCTGATGTCTTGGAGGTTGTTCAGGTCGGAAAACAAACTGAGTTTACCAATTTTAGAAACACCTGTTAATAAAACCAGATGCAAGTATTCATCCATTGGCTTTAAGACACCATACACACTTTTTAAGGTAGCTTGGTGGATGCGGCGTTGCTCTTCGTCAAAGAGCGTATCGGTAATTGGTTTATCGTACTCATCTACCAGCACCACCACACGCTCAGAGTGCAGTTTATACAACCCCAGAATCAGTTCTTCAAAAGCACTTTTAGCAGTCGTGGCTTGCAGCGTAATGCCATAATCAAGGGCTGACTGAGCAAAACTATCCACAATTGCATTCTCGAGTGAACGCTCCTTAAAATCCAAGCGACTAAAATCAATCCGAATGACTGGGCGTGGCTTAAAATCATGGTGTGGATAGAGCCAAAGGTCTTGAAATAAATCATTACGCCCTTCAAAAGCAGCTTTTAAGGTAGAAAGCAACAAAGACTTCCCAAAACGCCTAGGTCGAGCCAGAAAAAATACGCCACCCAGAATAAACCGCTCAAAGTACATGGTTTTATCCACATAAGCAAAGCCGTCTTCTCTGAGTTTTGTAAAATCTTGAATACCTATCGGCAATCGCATCGGCTAAGTCTACTCGATTGTTTAGCGAGGCACAGGGATGACTTTTAAGTCTCTTCAAGTCTGAGGTGCAAGGACTAAGACTTTAGGATTTTTATCGTTTCACTCGAGAAAAATCTCCACAACCCATGTTATCTTTCATTGCCTTACCAAGCTGATGCGCTGAGATTACCGAAGTATTTTCCATTGCCCAAACTAGGTCTGTCTTAATTGCTTTGGTAGCATTCACATCACAGTCGAACTCGAGATGAGCTTCTATTGGAGCAAGCAAGGCATATACCTCTTTAAGAAGACCGTTGATTAGACTTAAGCGTGAAACGATTTCTTTTTTTTCATCAGTCTTTAACCAATTCAATATCTGTTAGTTCATGCCACGGCAAACCCCATTGGTTCATGGCTTCCATAAATGGGTCTGGGTCAAATTGTTCCATGTTCCACACGCCGGCTTTCATCCATTTGCCCTCGAGCATCAGCATTGCGCCTATCATGGCGGGTACGCCCGTGGTGTAACTAATTCCTTGGGCTTGGACTTCCTTAAAAGTCTCGGCGTGGTCGCAGACATTGTAAATAAAATGGGTTTTTGGCTTGCCGTTTTTGATGCCCTTAATCTGCACACCAATACAGGTCTGTCCGGTGTAATTGGCTGCTAGGCTTTCGGGCGCGGGTAGAATGGCTTTTAAGAATTCGATTGGAGCAATGTCCACACCTTTTATCCGAATCGGTTCGATGCTTGTCATGCCGACCGTCTCGAGAACACTTAAATACTTGATGTACTGCTCTCCAAAGGTCATCCAGAATCGGGCGCGTTTAAGGGTTGGGTAGTGCTTCACCAAACTCTCGAGTTCTTCGTGGTACAGCACAAAGCTCTTGCGGGTTTGCACTCTTGGGTAATAAATATCTTGGCTAATCTCGAGCGGCGTGGTTTCGATCCACGCGCCGTTGTCCCAGTAGCGTCCATTGGCAGTAATTTCGCGGATGTTGATTTCTGGATTGAAATTGGTGGCAAATGCCTTGCCGTGCGAACCGTTGTTGCAGTCCACAATGTCCATGTAGTGCATTTCATCAAAGTGGTGCTTAGCGTGGTAAGCACTGTAGACATTGGTTGCACCGGGGTCAAAACCCGAACCAAGAAGCGCCATTAACCCAGCGTTTTCAAAGCGTTCCTTGTACGCCCATTGCCAGCTATACTCGAACTTAGCAAGGTCTTTGGGTTCATAGTTGGCGGTGTCTAAGTAATGCACACCAGTCTCGAGACAGGCATCCATAATTGGTAGGTCTTGATACGGCAGAGCCACGTTAATCACCATTTTGGGTTTGAACTCACCAATCAGCTTG
>JBEGTV010000347.1:0-3593 GCA_041179225.1 Deinococcota bacterium
CCTGGACTCGAGGCTTCTATACTGGCGTGGTTGCCGAAGTGATTTTTGAAAATTGTTTGTAAATCCATAGTATTAGTTTAGCTTTTTTTCATCTATCACAAGGCTTGAGATTGCGAAATTTATGATTTTATTGTTCTGGACAATTTTTTTTACTTTTTTGCTCAGCTTGGCGCTGTTCGTACTCGAGTGCATTTGTACAAAGGGTGCTTGCAAGTGAAGGCTTGGGGCTTTAGGATACGCAACACCGAATAATTATGATTCTTAAAGAACGCTACGAACAGGACTTACGTCTGGTTGCCTCAAAGCAAGGTTGGATTGTCTTTGTGTTGCTTATTGCCTTGCTGCTGCTTATTCCGCAGCTCTTCCCAGCCTATGCCTACCCTGTGGCGCTGTTTATGGTTTACAGCTTGGTGGCAATTGGCTTAAATCTTTTGGTTGGGTTTACTGGTCAAATTTCTTTGGGTCATGCGGGTTTCTTTGCGATTGGGGCGTACACCATTGCAAAGCTCGCGCCGATCATTACTTTTCCAGCCGCCTTGTTGGTGGTGGTGGTTTTATGTGCAGTGATTGGTTACTTGGTGGGTATTCCAGCCTTAAAACTCGAGGGTCCGTATTTAGCCATCGCCACCAGTGGTTTTGGATTGGCAATTCAACAATTTTTTGGTAATACGCCCAGCGATTGGTTTGGCGGGCAATCTGGGCTGATTGTCGAAAAAAGCCAGTTATTTGGTGATTTATTCGCTAGGGATAGAGCCTATTACTACATCATTTTAGGGGTGGTTCTCTTGATGGTCTACATGGCGTTTAACTTGGCACGTTCACATATTGGTAGGGCATTTGTAGCGGTGCGCGATGCCGAATTGGCAGCCCAAACCAGTGGGGTCAATGTGGCACAAATTAAGACCCTTGCCTTTGCAATTTCGGCGGTCTATGCAGGCGTTGGCGGGGCGTTGTTTGCGCCGTTACTGGGTATTGTTTCGCCCGAGAGTTTTAGTTTGCTCTTAAGTGTGCAGTTTTTAAGCATGATTGTGATTGGTGGAATTGGCACGGTGGCTGGTGGCATTCTCGGGGCTGGCTTGGTAACAGTGCTTCAAGACCAATTGGCACAAGCCGGAGGTTGGTCGGGTTTGCTGTACGGCTTGGTGGTTTTAGTGGTGATGATTGTTGAACCACTGGGTTTATACGGGCGTTGGATAAAAATTAAATTGTACTGGAAAGCATGGCCATTCTGATGAAGGCGAAAGGCAAAAGGCAAGGGTTAAAAGTGAAAAAGCAATACCTAATTCAACAATCTCTTGAACCTCGAGTAACACAGGTTCGTCCTTCGTCTTTTGCCTTTATCTTTTCGTCTTTCTCCAAAAGGACGCTTTATGACCTTTGAACAAGCCATTCGTTTGCTGATCATTGGCATTGAAGTCGGGAGTATTTATGCGTTGGTGGCGCTTTCGGTGGTGCTTTTATATCGTACTTCTCGAGTCCTGAATTTTGGGCAGGGTGAATTGGCGCTGCTGGCTTGTTTCTTAACTTTTACTTTAACTTCACGTATGGGTGTTCCATTGTGGTTATCGTTTTTGGCAGGTTTAGCCGCTAGTGCAGTGGCGGCTGGGGCGTTCTACTTTTTTTTAATGCGTCGGGCTAAAGCTCAAGACCCGATGGGGCTTTTGATTTTGACCCTTGGGTTTAGTTTATTTGCCAATGGTGGTTTGTCGCTGCTTTTTGGGGTGGACAATAAGCAACTGCCCGGTTTTGTGGATGTGATTGAAACATGGACAATTGGTGGATTTTCGATTTCTAAAAATTCGGTACTGGTGGCAGTGGCAGGCTTGATTCTGATGATTGCGCTGTACTTTTTTGTGCAAAAAAGTAAAATCGGTCTGGCGATGCGGGCGGTTTCGCAAAATCCAGAAGTGGCAAAGGCGCTTGGGATTCCTGTCAATCTGGTTTTGGTCTCGAGTTGGGCGGTGGCAGCAATTTTGGGTAGTGCTGCCGCGCTGCTTTTAGCGCCAGCCATTTCCTTAAATCCAAGTATCATGCTTGACCCACTGAATAAGGGTTTTGCGGCGGCTGTGGTCGGTGGTATGACCAGTTTGCCCGGGGCGGTACTCGGTGGGTATTTACTAGGGATAATCGAAGCCTATGTCGGTAATTTTGTTCCAGCTTTTAAGTTAGCACTTGCTTTTGTGTTGGTGATTTTGGTGTTGGTGTTTCGTCCTCATGGTCTGCTCGGCGAAAAAGAAACTCGTCGGGCTTAGGGAAACAAAAGGAGTATGTATGCGTAAGAGAGTGGTTATTGGTGTAACAGCAGGGTTAGTTGCGATTGCCGCAGGGCTTTCGGGGATGGCACAAGATATTGGTGTGACCAAAACCAAAATTAAAATTGGTACTTGGGGACCGACTTCTGGACCGTTTCAACAATTCGGACGGGTGATGATTGGGATTGAAGCCCTTGTCAATAAAGTCAACCGTGAAGGCGGCATCAATGGTCGTCAAATCGAGCTGATTAAACGCGATGATGGTTACGATCCAGCCCGTACTAAATTGGTGGTTAAAGAATTGGTCGAACGCCAAGGTGTTTTTGGTCTGGTTGGTGGGGTTGGAACTGCTAACGGCGCTGCGATTCTCGAGGATGTGCGTTTGAATCAAATCCCTTGGGTTTCACCAGCCACAGGCAGCACATTGTTCAGTCAACTTAAAGATGGTAAGCCACGCACCCCAAGTGTTTTTGCAACCTACACCAATTATGTGATTGAAAGTACCTTGTTGTTGCGTCACGCCGTCAATACCTTAAAAATTGATAAAGTGGCGATTGCTTATGTCAATAATAGCTTTGGTAAGGAAGGTCTGGCTGGGGTTAAAACCGAAATTGCCGAGTTAAAAGGCAAAGCCACGCTGGTAGGCGAAGTTTCGCACGAACAAACCGAGAGTAACTTAGCGCTTCAAGCTCTGAAACTCAAAGACAGTGGTGCAGAAGCCCTTGTGCTGTACACGGCTGGCGATGCGATGCTTTCTTTGCTGCGTGAAATGGCTAAAATTGGTTACAAACCACAAGTGCTGGCTTCCAGTGTTGTGGCGGGTGCAATTCTCCAAGCTGGTCCTGCGACCCAAGCCAATGGCGCAATTATTGCCAGTTACATTCCAATTCCAACAGCCGCCCTTGCCGACGGTAAAAACGGCGATGCTCGAGCTGATGCTGCTTTTGCTGAATTGATAAAACTCGCGCCAGATGCCGTCAAAGCCGATCCGCTTTCAACCCTCGCAGGTTGGGCATTTGCCGAACCTTTGATCGAAGGCTTACGCCGTGCTGGACCAAACCTCAATCGTGCTAATTTTGTTAAAGCCATGGAAGGCATCACCAATTGGAAAGGCAGTTTGTTCAACAGCATTTCCTTTAGCCCAACCGACCGCCAAGGCAATAACAGTGTCTTTCTTGTCAAAGGTGTTTACGCTCCCCGTCCTGGATTTGTGGCTGTGGGTGGCTGGGTTTCGTTTAACAACGAACGCTAAAATTTCTTCTCGAGGGGCGCAAATAATGCGCCCCTTAAAATAAAAATATGAAAAATTGGAATTTACAATGACTGTACTGCTCGAGGCTA
>JBEGTV010000348.1:0-3592 GCA_041179225.1 Deinococcota bacterium
TCCAACCACACCCAACCCCACTACCCCAAACACCCAAGCAGGTGGCACAACACAACCAAGCACTCAACCCAGTACACAACCAAGCACTCAACCCACACAGCCAAGCACTCAACCCACACAACCAAGCAACACCAATCCCAACAATTTACCACCAGTGGTGGTTACACCAGACCCACCTGTGGTCACGCCAGACCCACCCACACCAGACCCACCTGTGGTCACGCCAGATACACCCACACCCAACAACCCACCACTGATCGAACCACGCAATGAAACCTATCGTTACGAAGTTCCCGCCGATATTGCCAGTGGCACACTCGAGCTTCGGGTCACGGACATAGATGGTGTTCGAGTTGTAGATTCAATTGCGGTTGTGGCAGGACAAATTGTCAACATCCCCTATACGGTTCGGGCTGAAATTGGGCAAGGACAAGTCACAATTTTAATTAATGGCGAACTCAAAGAAACCAAGAATATATGAAACCTCACCCCCTGCTCGAGCCTTATGCCCAAGAACAAGCTGGTATTTTTTATTTTGACTCGAGCTTAGGACAAGAAACGGTCTTGCTGATTCATGGTAATGGCGACGAAGCCGACACTTGGCGACACATTTTTGTACCACTGACGCAGCATTTTCGAGTGATTGCATTGGACTTACCCGGTTTTGGACGCAGCCAAACCAAAACCAGCAGCATAAATGGTTTTGTCAGCACAATTCTTGAATTACTTGAGCAATTAAACCTAGAAGCTGTGCATTTAATAGGCTCGAGCCTAGGGGCAGTGGTCGCTGCCAATTTTGCTGCCACCCATAAAACCCGCGTTAAAAGCCTGTGTTTAATTGGTGGAGCAGCCCCTACCTCTGGGGGTTTTGAAGTAACAGCAGCCATTAAGCCGCTACTTGAAATTGGCATTGGTGAGGCGTTTTACAATGGTTTACGCGAAGCTGGACAAGAAGCTGCTTACCTGACATTACATTCGTACTACGCCAATTTAAGCGCTATGCCCAGTGCAGACCTCGAATTTTTACGCACTCGAGTTTGGGAACGGGTGAATTCTGACACGCAACGCGATGCTTTTTTTGCTGCGCTACGCAGTTTATTTGCCGTCGCGCCTCGGCTCGAACTAGACTTACCAACCCTTTTAATTTGGGGAGAGGCTGACAATATTATTCCGCTCGTTCAAGCCGAGCATTTACTGCAAGAAATCCCACAAAGCCGCCTACGGGTTATTGCCAAGGCTGGGCATTTACCGCACCAAGAACAACCCGAAGCAACACTGAAGGTTTTGCTCGAGTGGTTAGTTAGTTAAGCCGCACAACCGTACTGGCTTGTTGCTCGAGCCAAAGCGCCACCGCCACCGAAGTCGCACGGTTGGTGGACAGTGGCACATTATGAACATCACAAATTCGCAATAAGGCACTGACATCTGGTTCGTGCGGTTGGGCAGTCAGTGGGTCACGGTAAAAAAAGACCGCCATCACCTTTTCTTCGGCAATTGCCCCGCCAATTTGCTGATCGCCACCCAAAGGACCAGACATCAGGCGTTTAACCTCGAGTCCTGTGGTTTCAGAAATAATTCTGGCGGTTGTTCCCGTGCCAATCAAGGAAAAACGCGCAAATAAGGCTTTATGCTCGAGAACAAACCGAGCAAGGTCATCTTTTTTATCATCATGGGCAATTAAAGCCACCAATTCTCGAGACATGGGTTGAGAATACAGTAAAAAGGCAAAGGGCAAAAGGCGAAAGTAAAAACCTTTGCCCTTTGCCTTCCATACACAAGCTATGGTATGAAAATTCTCATCTGCCCCAGAACTGGTATAATTAGTGGTTGTAGAGTAGACTGGTTAGCAATTGTGGCTCGCCCTTTGGTTTTCACTGAACTTAATCGCACTGCGTTTCTGGCACTTTCCAGCCACGCTAAGCCGTTACCACTGGCAACCTTGGGAGAGTCCATTGGGTTAAGCGCCCCATTAGCTGGTACTTGGCTCGAGCGGCGCTTGGATGGACGTTTTCTGGTTGAAGATAATACAGTCACATTACTAAATTGGACTCGGCGTTTTCCACCAAGGGGCGAGATTATCGTGGCTTTGGACTTAGAAGCCACCAATGGCGACCCTGTACGTGAAGACATCATTGAAATTGGGGCAGTACGCATAGATGAACATGGGACTCAAGAATTTCAGTCCTTTGTGCCGAGCAACCGCCCAATCAATCCTTTTGTGCAACGCATGACTGGCATTAACCCCGCAATGCTCGAAGGCGCACCACCGATTGAAGAGACACTTTTTAGACTCGAGTCATTTCTCGAAGGGGCAACGCTGGTGGTTCATAATGCTGGTTTCGATGCTGCATTATTGGCTCGAGAATTTGCTAAGCTGGGTCGTAAGTTACCCAATCCAATTGTGGATACGATCAACTTAGCTCAAGCGGTATTACCCGGGAGGCGTAAGCGTGGACTCGAGACCTTATCAAGATTGTATGATGTTCCTCAAGCCGCAAGGCATCGCGCATTGGATGACGCTCGGGTTACACTGGCTGTCGCTAAACACCTTTACTTTTCCCTCGCGGGAATCCGCGAGTTGACCTTGAAAGAACTCCACGATGACTTTAGTCAAACCCAAACCCCAAAACCAATCCCTCAAAGCCCCAAGTCTCAACGCCGTCGGAGGTCCCGTCGTGAGCGTTAAACAATTGCGTTACACCATCACGCGCCTGTGCTTAGATACAGGTAGCCTTGCTATTCTCAAATACCTCGAGCCTTATCTACCCAAAGAAGGTGGGTTAAGTGTGCTGCTTGAAGGTGGACGCGAAATTCAACTCGAACCTAGAAATGGGCGCTTACACGGCTTAACTGACTTTTATGCCCAACAAAAACTAGCCGTCAACGATGCCTTGCTTTTAACGCCGCTCGAGCCTAAGCGTTGGCAACTTGAAATTCAACAAAAAAATCGGGTTCAAGCCACCAATTCAAGTGCTGTAACCGCCGTTCCAACCCTGATGGAAAGCATTATCGAAGATGAAAGTTCACATATTCGCGTGGTGCGAAAGCAACCTGCTGCTGTTTCGCCTTATCCAAATGGCATTTTGTACCCGAGCAGTGAAAAAGTAGAACCACCTGTTGAAAACCAAAAACCTCTGGTGCTTTCAAACATTGTGGCAAAAGTCGCCCCAAGTATTCAAACACCTAATCCCCAACCCATGATGCAAACCTCTCCACTCGAGGCATTAAATCGTACTTTTAGCAACTTTGGTTACACTGTCACACCGCTCGAAAACGGATTGCAACTCGAAGCCAAATTACCAAAAGGCACACACCGAATTGCCCTTGCGCTCGAAGGTCACAGCGACATTGGGGCTGTTCTCAAAGCTGGTCGGTTACAAGGCGCAAAGTATTTAGCAGTTGCTACCAGCAGCGAACGAATTGGCTTAGTAGACACTGCCACCGCCTTTGGACATGTGGTTAGGGTCGAACTTGAAGCCCTTGCGACACTCGAAAAACTCCAAGAACACTTTGCCCTTAGTCCACTAGAACTCGAAGGCTACTGGAACGCCGATGGTATCCGCCAAGAAGCCCTAGAAAGTATTCAGCAAAG
>JBEGTV010000349.1:0-3579 GCA_041179225.1 Deinococcota bacterium
GTGTTCCAAATTTGAATCATGCCATCTGAACCTGTGGTCAGGGCTAAACTATCGTTGCTATTGAACCGTGCAGAGTTGATTACTCCACCAATTGAAGGTGTGAACCAAACGGGTTTCTCGAGTTTAGGGGTTTGCTGTGCAGTTCCAAGTCCAAAAATTGTTAAGCCAAGCAGGGTGATACCAACAGTTATTTTTTTCATACTTTTCTTTTCCTTTGCTTAAACGATACAACAAAATTCTTAAAATCCTTGGTTTGAGTTTTGGCGTTTCAAGGTGCATTTTTTCCTTAAGAACCGAATAAAGGTGCTAGACTGTACTCATGTTGACTGGATTATTCCCACCTGTACCCACACCTTTCAAAAAAGATGGTTCTTTGGACTTACCTGCTTTGCAAAGCCTAATCACTTGGCTCGAGCCTCATGTGGATGGTTTTTTGATCCTTGGTTCTAATGGCGAAGCGGCGTACTTGGATGAGTCAGAACGCCTAAAGGTTTTGGCAGCCGCCCGCGAAGCTATTTCCCCTTCCAAAACCATGATTGCAGGGGCTGGCGGGGAAGCTACGGCTCATGTGATTGAACGTTGCCGTGATGCCTCGGAAGCAGGGGCAGATGCCGCCCTTGTGATTGCACCGTATTACAATCGTGGCAGCATGACTCCAAATGTCCTCGAGACGCACTTCATGACTGTGGCAAATTCAAGTCCGATTCCAGTGTATGTGTATAACATTCCGCAGGTTTCGGGGATTGCTCATGCGCCCGCTTGGTTTAGTCGGATTGGAATGCACCCCAACGTGGCTGGGGTCAAAGATTCTAGCGGCGACATCATGAATTTTACCGAAATTGCCAGAGTTACCCCCAATGGATTTAATTTACTCACAGGCAATGCACCGACCCTTTTACCTGCCTTGGCAGTTGGAGCGCAAGGCGCAATTCTGGCGGCTGGGAACATCATGCCAAAGGCATTCAAAGCGATTATGCAGGCGTTTTCTGAGGGTGACTTAGACAAGGCACTGGAGTTACAACGGGTTGTCAATCCGTTATCTTATGCCGTGACCCGTGATTATGGCGTTCCGGGCTTAAAAGCGGCACTGCGTTTACTTGAGGTCAGCGCTGGTTATCCTCGAGCGCCACTTTTAGATGTGGATGCGGACACCAACATTGCCTTGGAGAAATTACTGCAAGGCGTATCAGATTGGACATAAAAAACCCCCTCGAATTCGAGGGGAGATGGATGGTGGGCGATCGCGGACTCGAACCGCGGACCTCCCCGTTATCAGCGGGGTGCTCTAACCAGCTGAGCTAACCGCCCGTACTACATGGGCTGCGTTTTAGGTTGTGTACCTTGCCACGCGAGGGAGGACTTTAACATCCTATTCGCAACTCGTCAAGCGGCTTAGGCGGAAAATGCTTCTTGGAGGTCTTTGGCATTGTTTGAACTTGAAGCTAAAAATGCTTCAAGTTCGCTGTTCTCGAGTTTCTTTTCGCCGTGTAAAATTGTGCTTCCATCAGGTAGGGTTTGCTCGAGTAACAAATGGGTGTAGGGTTGGCGGTGCATGATACAAAGGGTGTATCCGTTTTCAATTTGAATTCGACTCATGGTGGTTCACCTTAGTAGGCAGAGCGTGGGCGATGTCGTCATCGGGTATGTTCGACATGGGTTGGGGAAGACGTGGTTGCCTGAATAATATCCGCGTCTGGTTCAACAGGACATACTGTAAACGCTTACAAGTTTTTTTGCGTCGTGCGTTTGGCTTGCTTAAATGCCATCCCAAAGCACAGCCATTCATGTCATGATAAGCACAGTTACCTGTGTCATGATAAGCACAGTTATTTCATGTCATGATACAAACAATGAGGTTACTTCACACCGCCGATTGGCACGCTGGACGCACCTTACGCGGCTTTGAACGGACTTCCGAGATTCGGACAGCTTTAATAGAAATTGTTGCCTTAGCAAAATCGGAAAAAGTAGACGCAGTGCTGGTGGCTGGCGATATTTACGACATGCCCAACCCCAGTGCTGAAGCCGAAAGCGCCGTCTATGATTTTTTCCTCGAGTTAGGTGCAGCAGGTATCCCCAGTGTCGTGATTGCGGGTAATCATGACAGCCCACAACGTTTAGAAAGTGTGGCGGGCTTACTCTCTAGGGTTAAAGTCAGTTTGCTTGGTACAGTCCGTCCAGACCTGAAAGCTGTAACTCTCGAGTTAAACGCAGGTAAGTTGGTGGTGGCTGGTTTACCTTTTTTATCCGAACGCCGATTGGTTAAAGCTGCCGATTTACTGAAAGCCCCAGATGTTGGTGAGTGGCGACAAAAGTACCGCGATGGAATGCGTTTTTTTGTGAATCACATCTGTCAAGGTTTCCAAACCGATGCAGTTAATATCTTGATGCTGCACACAACTTTAGATGGTGGGTTGCTGTCCAATTCCGAATACAGTTTTCATGTTAGTAACAGTTATAGCCTAGACCCGCAGAGTTTCCCCTCGAGCGCCCAGTACGTGGCACTTGGGCATTTACACAAACCCCAAGAACTTGGTAGCGCCCCGCCAGTCCAGTACAGTGGCAGCATCATCCAACTGGATTTTGGCGAAGCTGGAGAACAAAAACGAGTTAATTTAATCGAAGTGAGCGCTGGAAAACCCGCGAAAGTTGTGCATATTCCACTCTCGAGTGGCAAAAACCTAAAAAACATCCGCACTGACTTAGACGGTTTAGAGCGTAAACTTGAGGAATTAAAAGGTTTTACGGGACATGCCAAATTAGTGGTTCAACTCGATGCTCCAATGCAAGGTTTAAAAGACCGCATCCTAAACGGCATTAAATCTTGGTGGAATCCAAGTCAACTCTTTGCGCTCGAGACCGAAATTCAGAACCAAGAAATCAAAACTGCCCTCGAGACAACCCAAACCCCAGAACTTAGCCCACTGGAAGCCTACCGAACCTTTTACGCCGAGAGGCGCGGTAAGGAGTTGCCAATGGACTTAGAAAAAGCCTTCCTCGAGTTATTTAATGACCAAGAGGGATAAAGGATAAAGGCAAAGGTCTGCTTTCGTCCTTTGCCTTTATCCTTCCCTATTCTTCTGCCAGAACGATAATTTTATCAGCACTCGAGAAGGTGATGGTTTCGAGTTTATTGGGGTTGACTTTGACCCCGTAAGATTGACTGGCATTGTGGGCATCTTTAGCGATTCGATAACCAATGGCGGTCTCATTGCGCCGACTAGCAGCTTCTAAGACCGTGTAAAAGTCTGTGCTTGCGCCTTGGTTAATGTACAAATTGGCTGGGCGCAAATAAATTTCGCAGCCATCGTTGGAAAATAAGTACCTGAAGACTTCGGCGAGTTGTTTGTTCTCGGATATTTGGCTGAGCATTAAACTAATTAGCTTGTCAGACACAATAAAATCATCAGCTTTGGTGACTTCGGCAAGCTCTCGGTTTTTGGTGTCGAGCATTTCCGAGACAATACTCAGGTCGTTACCGTTTTTCTCAGCGATGTCGCGCAAGTGCAGCAAAGTAATCAGTGTTTTGGCATCGGCGGCTTGCATTGGCATGGTGTCGCTGGCTAGGGCAATAATGTG
>JBEGTV010000350.1:0-3574 GCA_041179225.1 Deinococcota bacterium
AGGTTTCTTTGTAAAAATTGATTATTTCTAGTATGGCAGATGTTTTTCAGATGCAGTGTGCAAATTTGGCATGGCGCACTGCATCTGCTCGCAAGGTGGTACTGCGTCCATTGGCATGGAGGTACTGCTTTTGGTAATTATGTAGCGTTTGGTACGTCTGGCATGACTCCACCAATAATCATTCCAAGCACTTGGTCTTGGGTCACGTCTTTGGTGTTGACTGTGCCAACAACCTTACCGTTTTTCATGACAGTACAACGGTCAGCAAGGTCAAAAACATCGTGTAAATCATGGCTAATTAAAAATATCCCAACCCCTTCGGCTTTTAGGGCAGCGATTAACTCAGAGACTTTTGAGGTTTCTTCTGGTCCAAGCGCAGCCGTCGGTTCGTCCATAATCAGCACTTTGGCTTTGAAATAAACTGCCCGAGCAATTGCCACAGTCTGACGTTGACCACCGCTCATGTTCTGCACAGGAACACGTAAACTCGGGATTTTCACCCGCAAACGGTCAAGCACTTTACGGGCTTCAACTTCCATCTCATCTTCGGATAAAACAACGCCGTTGACTTTCTCGCGTCCCAAAAAGACATTGGCAACTGCGTCTAAGTTATCAGCTAAAGCAAGGGTTTGGTAAATCGTTTCAACCCCGTGGCGTTGTGAATCTTGAGGATTGCGAATTTCAACGTTTTTGCCCTCAATTTTAATTTCACCAGAATCGGCTTGGTACGCTCCAGATAAAACCTTGATTAAAGTGCTTTTGCCGGCACCGTTATGCCCAAGTAAACCAACCACTTCACCGGGATACAAATTAACCGAGACATTATCTAAGGCTTGATTCCCACCGAACCGTAAGGAGATGTTACTCATTTCAATCATTGGGGTCATGATCTTCCCCCCTTCCTGCGGGTACTAATCACATTCCAAAGTACCGCGACCAGCAAAACAATACCAAGGTAAATCTTTTGTTGTTCGGTTCGTACTCCAACTAAGCCCAAGCCGTTCTCGAGACTACTCATCAAAAGCGCTCCAAGGGCAGCCCCTAGAATTGTACCGCTTCCACCTGACAAGACCGTACCACCAATCACCGCACCAGCAATTACGGTTAGCTCTAAGTCGCGTCCGACGGTTGGCGTAGCACTGTTCAAACGAGCAGCTTGCACAGCCGCAGCAATGGCGGTTAAAAAGCCCATTAAAGAAAAAATGTAAACCATCATCATTTTGACGTTAATGCCTGCTAAATTAGCGGCTTCTGGGTTGCCTCCAATTGCAAAGATATACCGTCCAAAACGAGTAGCCCTAGTCATCCAATTTAAGTAGCCAAGTACAGCAAGAGCAATTAAAGTTGGCACTGGAATACCACTTGGAATATCCGTTCCGGGAATGGGATAACTGTTCATAACCAGCGCAAACGCCAGAATTAAAGCTACGGTCACACCCAGGACTAAGGCTTCTGACCACATTGGACGTACATCAAAGCCATTTTTTTGTCGTCTTGCACGCCCAGTAATTGTTTGCCAAATCACCAGTAAACTGGCTGCAATACCAAAAATCCAAGTCCACAGCGCTCCAATTGAACCGTTAATCCCACCACCCAGAATCTGAAAAGTTGGGTCAAGTGGCGCAATTGTAAAACTCGAGACGCTGAACGTACCGTTGCGGAAAACAAGCATCCCTGCCAATGTGACCACAAAGGCTGGAACGCCCCAATAAGCGGATAAATACCCGTTAAACGCACCAATCAGAACGCCGACTGCAATCCCAATCAGCATTGCCAGAACCCATGGTAAACCAACTCCCATTGGGGCGGAGGCTTGCAGTACCGCCATAATCATGGCAGTAAACCCCAGTACACTGCCAACACCAAGGTCAATTTGCCGTGCCACAATCACCAAGACCATGCCGCCAACCATAATTCCAACCACAGCAGTTTGAGCGGTTAAAGTCCATAAGTTACGTGGGGATAAGAAAATACCTCCACTCCAAATTTGAAAGCCAACCCAGACCGCAACCAAAGCCAAAATCAAGGTGAGCAGTTGAATATCCACACCCAGACTGGCAAGCAACGATTTAGGGCGATTTGTTTCTGCGTTCTGCATGAAAAACCTCGAGATAAAATTCAATTGAAACGGGCGGACACGCTGTTATAAGCGCGTCCGCCCGCAGCTTAAGTGTTTATTTGCAAACTGCAACGAGAACTTTGTTTACGCCTTTGCAAAGGACATCTTTAGAAATCCATTTTGCATCGAGAACAACATTCAAGTTCTTGCGGGTGATGCCGACTGGAGCAAGCAAGGTCGAGTTCATAGCGACTTTCTTTGGACCGTCTTTGAAGACTTTGCTGCCTTTGATTGCACTCAAAGCTGTGCCTTTTGCCAATTGAATAGCAATATCGCCAGCCGCTTTACCAAGGGCGCGTGAATCTTTCCAGACTGACACGGTTTGTGTACCAAGGGCAACGCGGTTCAATGCACCGAGGTCGCCGTCTTGACCTGAAACTGCGACTTTACCAGCTAATTTAACGGCAGCAAGAGCGGCAACTGCGCCACCTGCCATACCGTCGTTGCTGCTCATGACAGCATCAACTTTGTTGTTGATACGGGTCAGGATTTGTTCCATGTTGCGTTGTGCATTTTCTGGCTTCCAGCCTTCGGTGGCTTGTTCGGCAACGTTCTTGATCCGACCAGCTTTGATGGCAGCGCTTAAGACTTCGATTTGACCACCGTAGACAAAGCCAGCGTTGGCATCGCCTGGGTCGCCGCGAATGAACACATAGTTACCACTTGGACGAACTTTTTGAACTTCACGAGCCATAATACGCCCGACTTCGACGTTATCGAAAGTCAAGTAGTAGGCATATGGGTCTTCGACCAGACGGTCATAAGCCAAAACTGGGATTTTTGCAGCTTTTGCAGCTTCGATAGCTGGTCCGATGGCATCCTTATCTTGGGCGAGCAAAATAATTGCTTTTGCACCACGTGAAATCAAGGTATTGACATCGTTAATTTGCTTTTCAGCGCTGGATTGTGCGTCGGTGCTGACGTACTCTGCACCTGCGGCGGCTAATGCACCTTTGATGGCGGCTTCGTCGGTCTTCCAGCGTTCTTCTTGGAAGTTTGACCAGCTTACACCAACCACAACTTTATCCATTGTTTGTGCAGTTGCACCTAAGTACACACCACCGAGTAAACCAAGGGATAACGCACCAATTGCTCCTAATTGCCATTTCTTCATATACAACCTCCTCAGGTTGGAAACGCTTCTATCATGCCGTAGCGACAATATCCTCTACTAAGAGGGATTGCTGTTCAAGTTTTTGGAAGCGACACCTCGAGTATACCTGATTAGGTAAGCCGATGGTGAATCCCAAAACTTGGCAAAAGATGAATTCATTCGTTTCTCGAACAAAATAAAGGTAACTCGAGGAGCTAAGCCTTGTCAAGAGGGTCGGGTCAATGTAACCGTTTACAAGAATATACTCAGTTCAAATATGAGCGTAAAGAGCCGCATATCTCGAGAAAAACAGCACAAACCAAACACCAACAATCAGGGCTTAACTCTTGTCGAAATGCGAA
>JBEGTV010000351.1:0-3568 GCA_041179225.1 Deinococcota bacterium
GCCAGCATTGGTATTCCCTGCGAATGCGCCACCTGTATATCCTGTGACATACGAATTGCCACTCGAGTCAACGGCAATACCATAGCCAAAATCAGCTGCACTTGTACCAAATTGCCAAGCCCGTTCACCCAGCATCCGTTTCAGGTTGATTTTACTCCCAGCCGTTCGCACACCTGGTACTAGCACACTACTTGCTACATCGGTCACAGTATTTCTAGCAATGTTTGCACTTGGAATTGTAAAACTTGTGGTTCGAGTGGCGGCGCTACTTGTCCCGCGCCGTTCTTCGTAACTTTCGGTCATGCGTTTGACCCCAGCGCCAAAGGGTAGGTCAAACGCCAAGAAGGTCATGCTAAAGCGTCTTGGGCTATTCATTGTTATTCGGTAGTTTCACAGCAATGGTGACTGTTCCAGCATTCATTCCTACGCCAATACTGCGACCTTGTAGGGCTGCTACGGGCAATAAATCCATATGGAAACAAGTATTGACCCGCTTGTAGTTCTGGTACGGGCGTTACGGCAGCCGCAGCACTCTCGAGACTGGTTAATTCGGATTCATTCAAATACTGCAAATCGGCTATTGAGTCGTTGGTGGTAAAACTTGGGCTAAGACTACTTGGCATATTCACGGGTTGTACTGCCCAAGCAAAAAACTCGAGTTGAGTGGGGGTTAAAGGCACACCATTAAAATCCACAATGTTTTTTAAGGCAGTGTCGGCGGCATTACCCGTTTTGTATTGTGCCACCAAAGTTAAATCCTCTAAAGCTGCAACAGTTAGGTTATTGACTTGAAAAGTCGCACTTAAATAATTCACATTACGGGTTGCATCTGCCAAGTAACCAATCGTACTTGGGGCAGTAAAACTGACTTGGCTGGGGGTTAAAGAACCTTGGGGTAGAACTCGAGAATTGCTGACTTGAGTGGTTTTGGCTTCTAAATCAAAAGTCACTTCAAATGCACCAATCGGTTTGGGTTGGATTGGTGTGGTTTGCTGACACGCCATAAAAGCCAGTTCAAACCGTCTCGAGTTTTGAAGCGTACCTCGAGTTTATTCTATGACCTCGGCTTGTTCTAAATCATGGCTTTCTGCGCCAATCACCTGCTCGAGTTTTAGACTTCTGGCACGTTCTATTCGCGCTAATCTTTTTTGGAATTGTCCAAAGGCATAGTTAATAAACGTTTCGGCTTCTAAACCAAACGGCAGTTCGGCATACTGGTCAAAGACATCGTTAATGACACCGATGGCGGGAATAATCAGTTCCTGCATTTGACTTTCGATTACTTCCCATACGGGGTCGCCATGTTCGGCAACCAGACGACTCAGCAGATGCACCCCATAAGCAATGTGCCTAGATTCGTCTTGCTTAAATAAGCGCATGGCGCGTTGCATCCCGGGCAGGATTTGGTTGCGCTCGAGCATTTGCCCATACGCATGATAACCCGTTTCTGCCAGTACCCCTTCGACAATCATGTTGTAGGTCACGCTGGCATTGGCTTGGGCGATTGGGCTGGAATCGGTCTCGAGGGCATGAAGAGCTTTAGGCAGGGCTTCGTAAAAAACGATGCGATAATTTTCGGAATGATATTTTTCTAAATCTGGGTGCTGTTGGGTTACACTACTCCAGAAACGGTCAAAGGTCTCAACATGTTTGGCTTCTTCCCATAAAAAACTGGTTAAGTACATTTCTTCTTCAAGTCGCCCTTCTTTGGCAATCACTTGTATGAGCGGCAGTAAATCTAGCGTCACACTTTCTTCGCCAGCTTGGAATAGGGCTGCAAGGTGCATCAGCACTTGGCGTTCAAGGTCGGATAAGTTTTGCCACTGCTTGGCATCCTCACTAAAGTCAATTTCGGCTGGATTCCAGATGCCAAATTTCTTGGCTTTGTGCCATAACCGCATCGCAAAAGAATCGTGGTTTAAGCCGCGTTTGGCGGTTAAAAAACCTGTGCGGGTGTGGTCTGGGGTTAAACTCACAGTTCTTCTGTCCAAAGTCCAGTGGCTAAAAACTCGAGAATCGTAGTGCTGGTCTGGTCAACCCCAGCGCCGATGTTCTTGCGGATATTGCTGTACTGCAAAGCATAATTTTTTGCATACTCGAGCCACTGGTTTTTTTTGCTGGTCACTTCGGCGGCGGTGTACCCTTCGGTGAATGGTTTGGGAGTGCGCTGAACTTCATTTAGGCGCTTCTCGAGTTTCTGCTTGGCTTGGTTATAACGTGTTGTAATTGCTGCGCTTTTGGTCGCGCCAGTTTTGCTGGTCAGTAAATCAATGAGTTTTGAAAAATGAATTTCGATACTCGGTTGGAATCGCGCTCTGCCGTGTGGGAACATCGTGCCACCGCCAGCCGCCGCATATGCCAGTTCGGTTTCGTAATTAAAGAATTCGTTGTAACTTTTGTAAAGGTTACTCAGTTTGGCTTTGAGGGTTGGTAATTTCGCAACTCGAGCATTGTTTTCCTCATATTTGCAATTCGCCCAGTAATTTGCGGCTTGGTCGTAACCAGCTTCGCTTTGGTCATTGTTTTTTACGGTGTAGCTTTCGATAAAAGCATCTGGCTGCATTTTTAAGGTGATGCTGCAATTGGGTTGGTAGACTTCACTTTGGGCTAAACTTAAACCAAAGACAAGGGCTGTTGTTGCCGTCAAAAAAACCAGTGCTTTTTTCATGGCTCAACTATACCTTGCCAATGATTATTTTGTGGCTGATTGAACTTATGGTTAGGTTTTGGCTTGGTTTAATGGTATAAGTCAAAAGTGAAAAACCTTAAGTACATTGTCTACCTGACACTTTTTGCTGTGCCTTCAGTGATTGTGGAAATGCCAGAGACTGAAAATCCTAGAACTTGGTGGTATTACACCCTTAAAGGGACTGGTACAGGTGGAGGCGAAGGGTATTTTCGGGATATTGACAATGCTTGGTGGCGAGCCGACTTGATTGCTGGCATTAAACTGGCAAGTTAGGGTTTAGCTTAGACCCTCGAGACATTGTTCTTGAGGGTCTTGTTTTGGGATTTTTTTTAATTTGTGCTATTTTTGTAGAATGGTGGTTGTTTTCGGTACTTAAAATTTTGTTTTGCACAACAGTATTTTTTGAGTCTTGTGGGAAATATAACATAAAAAATACCCCTCAAATGGGGTTTTGTGGGAATGAGTGGTAAATCTGGGGAAAGCGTGATAACCTGTGTTATCAGCGCTTCTTCTTTTGCTGGGCGTGGTTATTCTCGAGGCGGTCTCGAGAAGCGCTTGGCGGCGAGGTGGGAATGGGTGGGAGATGCCCTTCGGAGAGTACCCTTACGCAATTGATGACAAAGGTCGGGTGGTGATGCCGCCGGACTTTCGTAAATTTGTCGAGGATGGCATGGTGCTAACTCGGGGCTTTGAAGGTTGTGTCTATGTCTTCCCGCTATCGGAATGGCAACGCATCGAAACAGCCGTCACAGAACTCCCCCTAAACGATAAAGCAGGTCGGGATTTTATGCGTTTTTTTTACAGTGGCGCTCAAAAAATCAGGCTTGACAATGCCTTTCGGATTTCGATTCCAACAACCCTGCGTGGCTATGCGGCGCT
>JBEGTV010000352.1:0-3566 GCA_041179225.1 Deinococcota bacterium
GGCGATGCGGTCACACTCTTTGTTAAAGGGCAAGAAACCTTTCTAAGCTCTCGAGTCTCGAGTGCCAGTGCTTGGACAACACCGATACCAGATGGTGCTTTTGAAAGCCGTCGAATTGGTTTAGATGACGCTGGTAAAGCCGTAATTCTTCGGCTAGGTTTTAATGCAAGCCTAGGTAAGTACGAAATCCAAGCTAAGCGCATCAGTGTGCGCTAAAGGACACCATGAAAAAACTTTTATTTTGCTTAATACTGGCGTTGGTGGCTTGTGCGCCAGACATGACCGCGCCAACTGTTCTTGGTCGCTTGCCTAGTGAAACCGTCGTGTTTGCCCTCAGCGACGAAATTAGTGTCACTTACAACGAAAACATTGCACCAAATAGCGTCAATGACAATACGGTTCGTCTACTGGCAGGGGCAACACCTATGTTGGCAACCCGTACAGTACAAGGCAATAGAATTATTTTACGACCACAAGTTGCCCCAAACTTGCCAAAATCGCTCGAGGTGCAAATCAATGGAATCACCGATAATGCAGGCAACCTTGCAGCCGCTTTTGCCTTTACCTTCGATGTGCAAGCTTGGTTACAAATTGGCGATACCGCATTAACCCAAACTGCTAAAGAAACCCCAAGTTTAGCTGTGCAAGGTGAAAAAATTGCAGTGGTATGGCTCGAGTTTAACGCCAACCAAGGTGTAAATCAGGTTTTTGTCAAGCGCTTAAATGGGAACAGTTGGCAGCAACTCGGAGGCAGCCTCAATCTTGATAATGCTAAAAATGCCAGCCGTCCACAGATTGCCTTTATTGGGAATAACCCTGTAGTGGCGTGGCTCGAGGACACTCCAACCCCGAATTTGATCGTCAAAACTTGGAATGGTAGTGCTTGGGTTGTGCTGCAAGCTCAAGGTCTTCCACCTTCGCTCAATTTACTCTCCTCACAAAGTGTGTCTGGTTTATCTTTAGCAGTGGGCAGCAATAATTTGCCCGTGGTGGCTTTTGCTGAAGGCACAGGCGGCATACACAGCGTCTTTGTGAAGCAATGGACAGGGAGTGTGTGGGAACAACTTGGTGGAATTTATCTTGATATTGAACCTAACAAAGACGCACAAAAACCCAGCCTTGCTTTGGATGGTCAAAACCGCCCTGTGGTCGCATGGTCAGAAGAAGACACGATCATGGTTAAACGCTGGACAGGCAGTGCTTGGGAACAAATTATAGGTAGCCTGAACAGCACGCGCACTCGAGAACTCAGCCTTGCCGTAGACAGCCTTGGCAACCCGATGGTGGCTTGGAGCGAAAGCAACACCCCAACCCCAAATCTGGACACCAGTGTTTTTGTAAAACGCCGCGAAGGGAGTGCATGGGTGGCAATCGGAGGCAAACTCAATACCCTTCCAGCAGGTTTTTCTCCAGTCTTACGAACCCAAAACGACACCCCAACCCTACTATTTTTCGAGGATAACTCGAGTGACACCAATCCTGCTAACCTGATGCTGAGCCGATGGAACGGTACGCAATGGATAACTTACTCACCACTAAATAAAGGGCGTTTAGATATTCCAGAAACAACCGACATGAAACTAAACTCGAGGGGCTACCCTGTGGTTGCGTTGGTTGGTGGGATTGATAAAAGTCTGGTGGTCAAACGCTGGAATGACCTACCCTGACCAACCAAAGGAAAATGATTGAAAAATAGGGTAGGAAATGTTACTGCTTGGCTCGAGTTTTGCGTTTTGGGCAGCTTCAAGTGGGCTTAAGCTGAGTATCAATGGGTAGACCGACGACTAAATATTTTACCCGATGGCATTTGGCTGGTACTCGAGACACAGAACCTAGACCCTAGCAAATGTAAAGTAGAACGTTACCAGAGTATCAACTTCAGTTTTTTGGTCGTTGAATAAATTCTAAACGTATTGGATAAGTCAAAAAACGCGTGGGATTGCCACGCAGTCCAACATTAAAAGTCATATTTTGAAATCCAGAAGCACGTGTTGCAAGTGTTTCTACCGAAATTATCATTGACAAAGTGTCTATCAATGTAAATTGAATAAATCGTCCATCATTGGACGTGCCAGTTTGACCTACTTCACGTTTGGCTTCTTGTGAGACCATTTCAAGATTGATGTCATCGGACGGCTTAACATTAGTTATTTCTAACCAAGAACCCGTAACTGTCGCAGATTGCCCAGGGCTGATTTGAGAAATATCCTTAAAGTTATTGGCAAAAGCCGCATCTCGAATACTACGATCAATAAGCCCAATGGGTCCAGCCATTTTGAAAAAGTTTTTCTCGCCAATATAAACTGTGACAATGCCGTTTGGCTGTAAAATACTTGGGTTGCCTCGAGAACCTAGTGGTTGCGGAGCGCAGCCACTAAATAAAACTAACCCAGCGAACATAGATATGATGTGTTTTTTGATGAACATAATCTAACTCCCCTTTTTAGTATCAACTTTAATTCTACAGCAGGTTTAACCCACGAGATTTTGGCGGTGTATCTTTTTAGTCTTTTATTTTAACCTCGAATTAAACCCCTCGAGAATTCTCGAGGGGCGTTGTACTGTATTTAACTTTACGCTGCCGTTACATTCAATTTCAAAGGGATCGGCACTTCTGGGTGTGGCTTGTACACCACGCCGTACTCGCCCAAATCCTTGATGGCTTTACCCATTTCAATTTTGCGCTTGTCAATGGCTAAACCGGTTTGTTGTTCGACTGCATCAGCTACCATTTGATTGGTGACTGCACCGTAAATTTTGCCTTCGCCAGCTTTGACTTTTAATTCCACGACAATTTCTGCAAATTGTCCTGCCAATTTCTCGGCATCGGTTTTAATCGCTTCTAAGCGCTTGACTTTGGCGCGGAGTTGCATTTCTAAATTCTTCAAGTTAGCTGGGGTTGCGTAGGCAACCAAGCCGCGAGGAACGAGAAAATTACGGGCATAGCCGGGGCGGACTTCGATGATGTTGCCAGTTGTGCCGAGCTTATTAACCGGCTCGAGAAGAATCACTTTTGCATTCTTAGACATTATGATTCCTCCTTATTTCCGAACGAGCTTGTCGGTGAATGGCAACAAGGCAATCATACGGGCGCGTTTGATGGTTAAGGCAAGTCGGCGTTGGTTCTTGGCGTTGACACCTGTACGACGACGAGGCAAGATGCGTCCGGTATCAGAAATAAAACGGCGCAACATTTTGGCATCGTGGTAATCGGTCACTTCGAGTTCACCTGTTTTGAACGGGTCAACTTTTGGCTTGCGAGGGCGCTTGGCGTTCTTACCGCCGGCTGCCGCGCCGCCGCGCTTATCGCCACGGTCATTGTCGCGGTCGTTGCGGTCAGAATTACGGTCTGAATTACGATCCCTGGAACCGCTATTTCGATTGTTTGGTTTACCTGCGGGCATATAAAACTCCTAAAATGGTAAATCTTCTTCTGGTGGGAAATCTTGTAAGCCGTCATCAATGTCTGGTCTCGCACGGGACCCTGCGGCAGGTGCTGTTTGTCGCGTTGGGGCTAATCCGCCGGCTTGCGGGCGGTTGGCACTCGAGGTGGTTCCGGAATTACC
>JBEGTV010000353.1:0-3561 GCA_041179225.1 Deinococcota bacterium
CACGGTCTATTAAAAAGACAAGAAACTCAAGGTTTTTTGGGGCAACATTAAAATAATCTCTGACCACAAAATTGTTATTGCTGTCAAAACGTCCGTCACCCGTAAAGACATTGATTCCGGGGACAGTAATTTGCCGATTTGCCCCAAAGACTGAACCTGTTTTCATGATCACTGGAGCGTTTTCTGGAATGTTAAAAATTGCGCCCCTTGCGCCCTCGAGAAAACCTGCTCCGTAAATATCGCCACTATCGCCATCGCCAGCGTTATTCAAGTAAATGCCGTCTATCACATTGACCCAGCGTTCACCAACTTTCTTGGCGGTCAGCACACTGCATTCGGTAACGTTGTAATTCGTGGTTTCCGATAGCTTAGCAATACTGCCATCACCGAGATTACGGACTTCATAAGAGACTGGTTTATAGGTGCTAAGCGCATTGGTTTTACTAAAGTATTCAGATAATCTACCCGAAGCAATTAAACGCCGTGCGTTATCTGAATCCCCGCCAATGGTTGCGACGCGAATGGTCGAGTTCTGCAAAATTCGCTTTTGCGAAGCGCTTAAATTCCCTTCTGCTGTAATTGTGCCGCCTTGATACATTGCATCTAAAGTGGCACTCATCTCTTGGGCGCTGGCACTGGAAGTCAGTGAGAACATCAGCACCCGTCCGTAAGTGATACTCGAGACGTAGACGGGGATATTATCTGTGCCTAAATTGCCTTGCTCAATCTGAGCTTGTAAATCAGCACTCGAGAATTGGTTACTTAAATAACTCGAGGGTGTTTGTGGTGCAACCACCAAAACAGTAAACGCAGTTTCACGAAAAATAGCGGTGATCGTGCGTTGGCTGGCATCGCGCTTAAAATCAAAAGTGGCTTTTGCTGAACTGCCCATATACTTAGCCGAAATTCCCAAGGACAAGGCAATTTGCTCCGAGGTGTAACTATCGGTTTTAGAATAACTGACACTGGTAGCAGGCAAGACAGCTTTGTTCTGGGCATTTTCGATGATTGTGCCAATGGCTGCTTGGACTGTTTCTACAGTAGGATTGACCACCGAAGCACTGTTATTCGCCGTTTGTAAATTGATGCTCAGACCTAGCGGCGCACGTTGACGAATCGGCAGTTCTTTTAGCGAGCCAATGCCTAATTTATAGCCTTTACCTTGTAATAACGCCCCAGCCCAAAGCACATTGGCATCGGGATTAAAGGTCACAATTTTATCTGGAGTTTCGGTGATGGTGTACGGTGTGGTAGTGCAATCATAGGCATTGCTGCTGACTTGTTGCACAGCCCGAGAAGCCGCGCCTGTCGGAGATGGTAGTCGGTCAGGTAATTCTGGTGAGTAAACTGACCAACTAGGAAAACCCAGCACCAAATTATTAAAGTTGGCTCGAGCATCGGGTGCTGTGGGTGTTGGTGGAGTTTGGGCTGTTACAGCCCGTTGAATCTCACCTTTTTGATTTAAGACAAACAGCGTTCCTTTATTATCGGTAGCAATGCGAATTGCATCTGGTACAGAAGCTGCCACAGTCCAGCCCATGCTGCCATCCCAAAGCCAGATACGATTAAAATCTGCGCCTAGCACATAAACTGCGCCGTTAGCGGCTATAGCTATTGCTTTGGCTTGTCCCGGAATTCTTTGCGGCTTGCCAGCCACGAACCTCGAGATTTCACCATTTGCTCCAACTGTCCACGGATTACCCTTGGGATCAACTGCGACTTGAGAGGCACTGCCGATGCTCTTACCCCAACTCGAGCCAATAAGTGGCGCAATATCCCCTGTTAAACTGACACTGTAGACTGCGCCATTTGCGCCAATGGCAATATCTTGGGCTTTACCTGCCACACTTGTCCACGCATTTTTATTAAAACGAACAATTCGATTATCGGACTTGGCAATTGCCCATGCGTTGCCTTGTGGGTCTACGGCAATGCGGCTAAGGGCAGTGGAATTCTGTTTTTTCCAAGTGTTATTACTGCGGCTATACGCGGTGTTGTCCGCACCTATAATCCAAATCTGATTATTTGCACCAATCGCAATGTCTTTGGCTGTACCCACAATTTTTTGCAAGGTCACTTGGGCTGAGGCAACCATCAGGGCAGTTAAACCCACGGCGGTTAGGGCTGGAATAAATCCGAACTTTTTACGCATAGACATCTCCTTGTACGTCAGTAAAAAACGAAGGCAGCTAAGACAATGATGCACTTAAAAACGATTATACAAAGTGGGTGTAAACTGAGCGTAAACTCTAACTTTCTACCGACTCGAGTTCAACTTTCATGGAGCTTATGAACTGAGGTTTGATAATCAGCTAGACTCGGGTTTATGAACGACTTAACTTGGAATCTTGGGCTTTTGTACAACAGCCTATCCGACCCAACCCTAAAAACCGATCTCGAGACTGCCCAAAATCGCGCTGATGCCTTTGCAAAAACTTACAAGGGTCAACTCTCGAATTTAACCCCCGAAGCGGCTTTAATCGCACTGGATGAACTCTATGACCTTGGTAAATTGGCGAATCGCCCAGTGTGGTTTGCTCGGCTGAGCTTTGATTTGGACACCACTAACCTTCTATCCAAAGCTGTTTTAGATGATTTACGTGGGCTTCAAGCCAAGGTACTGAACACCACAACCTTTGCTTGGCTCGAGTTATCCAATGTACCAGATGATGTTTTTACAACTTGGTTCAATGCCGAGGTACTCAAAGAGTATAAGTATTCATTGTCCCAAAATCAGTTGTCCAAAGCGTATTTGCGCTCAGAACTCGAGGAACAAGTCTTGCGTCAGAAGAACTTAACAGGGGTGCAGGCGTGGGTGCAGTTGTATGGCGAGATTTGTAGTAACATCAAAATTCCGTTTACCATAGATGGTACAGAGCAGCATTTAACGGTGGATCAAATTCGGGCATTGCGAACTCGAGCCGATAGGAACATTCGCCGTGAAGCTACAAAAGCCCTTTTCGCGGCTTTTGAAGAACGCGAACACGTTCTAACCTATATTTTTAATACGGTGTACCAAGATTATAAACTCGAGAATCTGGATTTGCGTGGGTATCCGCATTTGCTTGAAAAAACTGTGATAGCTGATGGAATTACCCGTGAAGATGTACAAATGCTGTTTGATGCAACTGCCAAAAACACAGATGTGCTTCAAGAATTCTTTGTCATCAAAGCCAAGGTATTGGGCATCTCGGATTTCTCGAGTTTTGATATGCTTGCACCGCTTGAAACCGTAGATGAAAGCATCGAATTTGCCAAAGGTAAAGAATTGGTACTCGAGGCATTTGCAAGTTTTGATCATGAATTGAAAGAATTAAGCCAAGATTTTTTTAATGGTCGGATAGATGTAATGTCTCGAAATGGTAAACGCGGCGGAGCGTACTGTTGGGGTTCTAACCCAGCCGACCCAGCTTTTATATTACTTAATTACAATCAGCGTATGGACGACGTATTTACACTTGCCCATGAACTCGGACATGGGGTGCATCACGAACTGAGTCGGGTTCAAAAACCAGTCAACAGTGGTCACACCACCAGCCTAGCCGAAACCGCCAGTACCTT
>JBEGTV010000354.1:0-3543 GCA_041179225.1 Deinococcota bacterium
TCAAGCAAGATGCTCGAGGTCTCGAGTTTGCGTTTATAAAAATTGGTGAGCGTACTTTTACCAGACCCATTTGCTCCGCCAAAGACAATCAAACGCGGTTCTTTAAGCATCTAAAGCTCGGATGATTTCATAGGCTGCCTTTGGTTCGCCTGTATAGCGAATTTCAAAGCGCTGCCCTGAAGGTTTCTCGAGAATACTGCGGTTGCCCTCAAAGTAAAAAATATCAATACCTTTGGCTTGAAGTTCCAAGATAGCAGCCAAGGACGCTTCGTGAACCGTAGAATCGTCTTCACCAAACAATTCTGGTAAGTCCTCGAGTTCTGTTTGGACAATCATAGTTGAATTGTACTACAAACCATTAAAAGCTGCCCAAGGCAAGAAAAACCCGACTTCGAGCCAATTAAGGTGGGATTCAAAATACAAGTTTTTGTTGGCATAAGCCAAAGCTCGAGCATGTCAAAAATCCGAAAAGCCCAAAGTGATTTTGAAATCTGCTACATAGGCTTTCTGACCGCCAGAGTTTAATCTTTTGGGTTCAAAGACCGCAGAAGCCGTTTCTCGTTTGCAAATTTTTTTTGTCACCAACTGATTGGTGTTCTCAAAGAATAAACCCTGTTCTGATTGCTGAGCAGGTCGATGATAAATCCAGAAAAAGGTATACTTTTGGGCAATATGAAAATGGGTGAAATCACTAAACCTTTAATTGAATTGATGGACGATGCTTTTCATGCTGAAAAATATCTCGATACTCACAATGAGCCATTTTTTCGCCGAATTTACATCCGAAGTGTAATATCAGATATTGAGGCAGTTGTATGGTTTTTGAAGCAGCTCTGCATAAAAGTTTCACATATCAAACCACAATTACTTGATCCTTCTGAATACGGATTTCTCTCGGATGAGACTTATGAACTTAAAGAAAATGGTGATATTCAAAAGAAATCTAAGTTTTTAAGACTCGAAAGTAACATTCAATTCACGATCAAGATTTGCAACCGTTTATTTCATACATCAGTGGATTTACAAACTGGAACAATAGAATGGCAATCTTTCCTGAAAACAATTAAAGTGCGTAATCGAATCACGCATCCGAAAAATGCTATTGATTTGCAAATAAGTGATGATGAACTTGAAACCTGTAAGCGAACTAGCAGTTGGTTTAATCAAAAAATTTATGATTTTGTTAATACACTTCGTGAAAATTCCAAAATAAGTAAATGATTTCGAGTTCTCGAGTTTAGGTCAGCCAATCAGCCGCCACTTTCTCCGATTCTTCGCGTGTTGTCGGCATATCTTTAACTTCATCACGGCGGGTTGCCCACGCTGGAAACGGAAAAGTAATCATCACGGGGCTTGGCACTTCGGGCTGAGAAACAATCATTGTTCCGGGTTGCAAAATCCCAGAGCGCATTCTAAAAGCGGCTGGTAAAAACCTGTACTCTGGGCGTTCGGCTTCGGCGGGGTCAAGTCTGCCAACCACGCGAATACTGGCGTTAGATACAATTCGCCGTTCGACTTCCGAAGCCGTTTGCTGTGCGCCAATTAAAATAATCCCCAAACTGCGTCCACGCTCTGCAATATCAAGCAGCACATCTTTAATCGGGCTTTCGCCGTCTCGAGGGGCGTATTTATTAAGTTCGTCCAGTACCACAAAAACGTAAGGTGTGCGCCCTTTGCGTTCTTTGTCTTCAAACAGTTGCTTTAGAATCACGCCAACCACAAACATTTGGGCGTGGCTGTGTAAGCCGTGAATATCCACGACACTAAGCTGATTTCGCATTGGGTCGGGGCGGTACGCGGCGGCTCGAGCCGAATCTAAATCACCGCGGATGAGCGGGTTTAAGTGTTTAACCACACCGCGCAATCGCCGCACAAAAGCCTGACGAGTGCCAGATGGTTGCTTGCCTGCCCAACGCGGGTCGCCTTCGCCGTCGTTCTGGTCAATTAACTTGTACTCGAGATAGGCGATTAACTGCGTAAAACTGGTCAGTTTGGCTTTACCAATCTGATTAAATTCGATGCTATCGTCAATTTCGGCGATGTCTTCGCGTGACCAATCATCCACTAAAATATGTGGTGCGCTGGCATCTTGGCTCGAGCCGAGCTTAAATAGGCGTTCTTCAATTTGTCCAATTAAAAACCCGAGGTTCAGGCTTGCGTCTCGGTCTGCAAAACAGTACGGCAATAAGCGCTCGAGCGCAAATTGTTTAATTGTCCATAAGTACGGCGTGATGCCCTGACCTCGTTGCGAAGCGCCATGCGTAATCACGCCTTCAGTACCAATGTTCGGGGCTAAAAATTGCACATCCTGAAAAGGCGTGGCGGGTAAACCACAAACCGTGTAACGGTCTGTTTCTAAGCCTCGAGCCGCGCTTTGTTTGGCTTCACGGTCACGAAACTTGTTGTTTTCTTGGTCTAAGAAAAGTAAATCTTCACCTTTAACATTAAAAATCACGGCTCGAGAATTACTTTTTTCCAGTCCAAGCGCATTGGAATTAAAGATGCTGTAAAGCAAAAATAGTGCGTAACTGGTTTTGGTGGCAACACCCGAAACACCACTAATGTTCACATGAGCGCCGTTTTCGCCGTTCAAAAAAGCAAAATTAAGATACGTCGGCTGACCATTTCGCAGCACACCCGCCGGCGTGACCGACTCCATACGATCCTGATACAACGCCATCTCGAGTTCCTTACCAATCGCGTGCCAGACCTCATCCCCAGGATGTGGCGGCACAAATTCTTCTGGGTCAACCCGAGTCACAATCACATGCGCTGCGTAACTTACATTGACCGGAATTGTTCCCTCGAGCGCAAGGCGGGTATCCGAATCAAACTGAACCCCTTCGTGCAGTTTTCGTACACTGTCCACCACGCCATAAAAAGAAATAAAGTCGTTTGTTCCCTCGAGCGGTTTCTTGGTTTTGACCACCACAAGGTCGTCGAGTTGCAGCATTTGTCCTTCGTTGACACCCACCCAAAACTCGAGGGGAGCGCTGTCTTTTGTGCCTAAAATCATTCCGACTGGTTGAATTTGCATGTGTGACTCCAATGATGGGAAACGTTGGGCGAGGCGTGCCTCACCCCTACGGGTTAATTCGTATTTCTTGCTGGCTCGAGAGGTTGTTCTTCTCGAGTGTTCAATCCTCTTAAATGGGCTTGAATCCTGCGGCGAATGATGCTCATGTCACCCATGCGCCTTCCCAAATCAGATTCCAGAAAAGCGATTGGCATGAGTTGCTGTGGCGCTCGAGGGTCGCGGAAGGCTTTAGCGCTGTAGCGCGGCAAAATTCGGCAACTCCAATCAGCAATTTCTTTTGCCCACTCGAGACCCATCACATCGCGCACTTCAAGGCGAACCAAACCCGCAAAAGGTTGGATGTACTCGGGGGTGTTCTCGAGGCGGATATACCAAGAGTAGCGCGGCAAAATTCGGCTGCCAATGCGAAATACTGGGGTGCGCTCACCTTTCTCGAGTTGACGCAGAACCTCGAGTTCTTTTCCCGATACATATAAGTTGTGCAGGGTTTTGACATAGCCCATGCT
>JBEGTV010000355.1:0-3543 GCA_041179225.1 Deinococcota bacterium
CCATGTTGGACATTAAATTTATTCGTGAATTTCCAGACCTTGTGCGTGAAGCAATCACTAAAAAGCACTTGAACGTAAATCTTGATGAACTTCTGGCGCTGGACTCGAGTATTGCCGCTAAGAAACGCGAAACCGAGGATTTTCAAGCCGAAGCCAACCGCCTCGCCAAAGAAATTTCTAAAGCCACGCCCGACACACGCCCGAGCTTGATTGAACGCGGAAAAGTGGCAAAGAACAATTTAATGACGCTCGAACCAGAATTGCGGGAACTCGAGACTCAACTCAAGACCCTGATGTTTCAAGTGCCACAAATCCCGTGGGATGGCGCTCCGATTGGCGCAGATGAAAACTCGAATCTCGAGACCCTAAAAGTTGGTACGCCGCGAGAATTTGATTTTGCCCCGCTTGACCATGTGGCACTGCTCGAGAAGAACCGTTGGGCAGAAACCGAACGGTTGGCACGAATTGCTGGAACTCGTTCATATAGTTTACGTGGCGACCTTGCGCTGCTCGAGATGAGTGTGCTGCGTTTCGCAGTGGATTTTATGGTGCAACGTGGTTTTGAACTGATTACCGTACCGAGTTATGCCCGCGAAGAAGCCTTTTATGCCCACGGGCAATTTCCAAGTGCCAGAGACCAAGTGTTTGCTGTGACTGGCGAAGACCGTTTCTTAGCAGGAACTGCCGAAGTGCTGCTGAACAGTTTACACAGTGGCGAAATGCTCGAGGAAAGCGATTTACCTAAACTCTACGTTTCGATTTCACCGTGTTTTCGTGCCGAGGCAGGCGCGGCTGGTAAGGACACACGCGGTTTAACACGGGTGCATCAGTTTAATAAAGTCGAGCAGTACGTGCTTGCCCCAAGCGACAGAGCCAAGTCCGATGAATTATTTGACACGATGCTCGGTAACAGCCGCGCCATTCTCGAGGCGTTAGAACTGCCGTATCGTTTAATCGAGACCAGCACCGGCGATATGGGAACAGGCAAGTACCGCATGGTGGATGTCGAAAGCTGGGTGGTATCAGAAAACCGTTACCGAGAAACCCATTCTTGCAGTGCGCTACACGATTGGCAAGCCCGTCGTGCCAATTTGCGTTACCGCGACGCAAACGGCAAACCGCGTTTTTGCTTTACCCTGAATAACACGGCACTGGCAACCCCAAGAATTCTGGTGATGCTACTCGAGAATCATCAAAACGCCGATGGTAGTGTGAATATCCCAACCGTATTGCAACCGTACATGAACAAGAAAATTCTCGAGCCAAGTAAGTAATCTTGGGAACGAATTACAACCGATTGACGTAACAGGTGTATGCCCGAAAAAATCCCAACAAACTTATGGACGAGACGATTTCCAAGTTTTCTGATTCTAGGCTTACTTGGAATTCTAATCTATGTCGTTTACACAAGTATTGCTACTCCATGTCCAAGATACATTCAACAAGAGATTCTTGCCCCTGAACTGCGAGTAGCTGGTATCAATTTTGTTGCGCGGAATGTTGGATTTAGATGTAGGTCAGGTCAGATGGATAGTCTAAAATTGGTTCGTTTTGTTAATGGCTCTGAAATGGATTCGACAACTATTGCAACACTCCCATATTTTGAGTTCCGTTGGTTAGCGCCTCGAGAATTACGCTTTTGCTCACGCCATCTCGAAGAAATAAACGAGGGCATTATTCGCAGGACAATTCAATGGCATGAAGTCACGGTTACTTTAAGACTAAATATGTATCCAGATGCCGCGCCAGATTTTGAAAAAGCCTGTTACTCTGACCCATAAATATGTCCTAGATTAACTTAATCGAGATTGCCTTGCCTCGTTCCTCGCAACAATGAAAGCCAAAGCCCTGTCATTGCGAGGAACTAAGCAATATTTGAGCGTATATTGTATTTAGATGCCCATGCGTTTGCGAATATCCTCGATTTTCCAGCCAGTTAAATTGGCTAGGGTTTGGGCTTGTTTCTCGAGACGCTGGCTGAGTTCGGTTTTGTATTGCTTGCCTGCTTCACAACTTAAGTCACCTTTGAATGGGCGTTGCAGCACATAACGCCCTTGGTGCGTGCTTTGATTGCTGGTTTCACGCAACATCAGGTCGTCTTTGTGGGTCAATTTGTTGTAGCGCACATGCAAACGGGTAAAGAAAATTTGGTTCGATTGGCGCACCCAACCCGCTCCAGCCCGCTCGAGGTCTTCTAGGCTAGGTGGTGGGGCAGCACATGGGTCGCACCAACTTGGATTCCATGCGTATTCTATAAAAGCAGTTTTGCTGCCTTCTCGAGCGTGAGCTTTGCTGAATAAAGCTTTGTAGAACGTACCAAATTGTTTTTCGATGTACTCTGGAATTTCGATATTGCTGGGCGTTACTGTGGTGCGGTAATTGGCGGTTTCGACCCTGCCCTTGCGAGTCAGGGCGTACACAATCACATCTTGGTTGCCTTTGGCGTTCAGCATTCCAAGGCGTAGTGGCAGCATAAAGTCTTTACTTTCAAAACTCATTTGAATTGGGCGCAGGGTGGTAAAACCACTCGAGTTGTATTTTTCCAAGTTGACTTTTGCCACAAAAAACTTCATGTTCATTTTGATGTACGGAGCAAGCGCCGCACTTGCGCCTTTGGGGAGTTTATACCCATTTTGTACCAACCAAGTCTCGAGTCCAGAGCTTTCGGTGGCACTTAAAATCAGAATGGTGTACTCACCAATTTCATAAGTTGCTTCGACAGTCACTCCGAGTGCATCAGCAACTTTGGGCGCTTCGGCTCGAGCAACTTGAGTGCTTGGCATGGTTGTAACAGACTGAGGCGAATTTAATTCACCAATTGGAGCGCAGGGGTCACGGTCAAAATACTCAACTAAACGCGGGGCGCTGTAAGCATCCAATTTTTTGATTAAATCTGGCTCGAGAACACTGATTTCCGATTCTTTTAAGACCACAGGTACAGGTACAACCATTGCAAAGTCCTTGACATTTCCCTTAAAATCCGAGACCATCGTGATTTTGTTGCGGTTGCCGTCCTTCGCATAAATAATTTGTGAGGCTTGATTAAAAAGTTCACCATCAGCTTTTGCCACGTAAAAACCACAAAAAGCCAATGCCCCACCACCAAAAAGAGTGGTTAATGTCACCACAACCGACCTAAAACCTTTCATAATACACCTCCTAGAGCGTTTCTAGTTTACTCCGATGACCTGATGTCTACCTGAAAAAACTTATTTATGACAAAACCCCATTTTTTTAGCACCCAAGCCCATATCCTCATTTGCACTGATGAACGCTGCCTTAAAGAAGGCTCTAGGTTGTTATTTGAAGCAGTCTGGAAAGGACTCGAGACCGAAAAACTAGCCTATTACAAAACAGGTGGTAATCTGCGTTTAACCGAATCTGGTTGCCTTGGAGCATGTCAATTTGGTCCAACTGTGGCGTGTTACTTTAAGCATGGCACTGGATTTGAACAGGCATGGTATCAGCGCATGACCTACCCAAACACAATGCAGTTAGCCAGAGCGCTTCATGGTCAGCTCGATTTACCGACAAATGGTCGTT
>JBEGTV010000356.1:0-3539 GCA_041179225.1 Deinococcota bacterium
GTCTGCCATGACCACCAGTTCATCCAGTGGCTCGAGGGTGGTGCTGCCGCGTGGAACACGCACGTGTCCGTCACGCAGAATTGCGACCAAAAGCGTATCTTGCCAGTCGAGGTCGCGTACCATTTGGTTACGCCATGTTTCTGGTACAGGTAGTCGGTAGAGTCGTTCATCGTCGGTGTCTGAGACCATCAATGCGTCTTGCTCGAGCAGGTCAAGTAAGTCTGGGGTGTCGCGTAAACCAGTGGCGCGTTTTAAGTATTCGTTGATGTGAACGGGGCTGTTTGATCTTGATTCAGCTTGGGCTGGTAGGATGCTTTCACGTCCTGTCAGGGCATAACCTGCGAGGGTGGTCATTAAGAGTGGCACAAGCAATCCGTAACCACTCCATTCGGTTATCAGTAGTGTGGCGGCTAGTGGTGCGTTGACTGCTCCTGCTAAAAAAGCCGCCATGCCAGCTAAGGTAAAGGCGGCTGGTTCAATTGGGTAATTTGGAAAAATGATGTTTAGGGTTTGGGCAAATAAATTGCCGATTAACCCACCCAACACTAAACTTGGGGTGATGAGTCCGCCAGTCACACCACTCGAGCCTGCGAATAAGACAATTCCAGCCCGAATCACCAGCAATGCCAGTACCGTACTTATGGGAAGAAAATCAGACAAGGACAACTGCATCCAACCCAGTCCATCGCCCGAGGCAAATGGAGTAAAGACTGTCAGTATACCAATGAGAACGGCGGCTAGCGCGGTTTTTGTCCATAATGGGATTTTAATTAACTGCCAACCTTCACGCAATCCGCGTAAGGCAATTACAAAACCTGCGGCGGCTAGTGCCTCGAGTAATCCCAAGACAAAAAAAGCAGGTAGGAGTGCTGGTGGTTGCCCACTGAGTTGAGGCAGTTCAAAAAGTGGTTCAAAACCTCGGAATAATCCGTAGATTGCAAAGGCAATCACGCTCGAAAGAACCGCAGGCATCAGGGCTTCGATTTCAAATTCAAAACGTCGGTAAAGCATTTCAACCGCTAGAACTGCGGCGGCTAAAGGCGCTCTTAGTGCCAAGCCAAGCATGGCAGCTAAGGTCGCTACAAACATCAAGCGCCTGTCCTCGTCCGAAAGTCGGGACAAGCGGGTGAATACAGGGGCGAGGAGCATGGCAAGACTGGCGAATACCCCTTCGCGTCCCGTTGGTGCGCCAACCCCTGAAGTCAAGATGCCCTGAAGTAATTCTAAGGCAGTACGGCGTGGTTCTGGATTGGCATTTTGTCCATGAAAGGCTTGAACGGCTGAATTTACGCCGTCAGACTCGAGTACCGCCGCGTCTTTGTGTCTGGCTCGCCAGAATGCCAGCCCAGCAAAACCTAGTAAGGTCAGAAGTGGTAACAACCAAGCATTTTGAGTTGTGTAGGATTGCAAAATTCCACCTTCGCTGGGTAAACCCGGTGGACGTAAACCCGTTAAGTCAGATAAAAGCCAGTCTTGTAAACGCTCGAGTAACCATGCCAGAGCCGCACCAAATGCACCAACCAGTAAGCCAGTACCAATGCTGTACAGAACCACTCGACCAGTCTCGAGTCGAGCGCCAAAAAAGGGTAATGCGCGGCGTGTCGGTTGCATTAGTGGTTAGCGTATCATTGTTTTTTGGAGCATTGACCCGTGTGTACAAATGCCGTGATCAAGGTAAACGCATTCATTGTTTTGGCTCGAGTGTCTCATCAGCTTTCTTTTGGCTCAAGTTCAGTTCCAGCTTCTTTTGGCTCGAGCGCTTCCCACATTGTGTCATCAAAGAGTTGGGCTTTTTCGCCAAAGTCTTTGCTTAAGCCTCGTTGCACTAGGTAATAGGCTAATCCAAAAGCTGCAAAACTTGCTAGTGTACTTGGTAAGTACAGCACACCATTGGCTTTTGCAACGAGGGCATTAAAGTCTTTTGTGCCAAATTTTGCGGTGACAATATTAAAATTAACCACAAAATTAACAATTGCCATGATAATACTTTCAATGCCTATGGCTGCTGTGCCTTGGAATAAGCCACGTTTAACATTAGGAGCAGCCAGTAACTTCTCGAGCAGTGGTTTACGGGCTTCGGTCATGTCTTGCATGGCAACCCGTAAGAACACAGCAAAAAAAGGTTTACCCAGCGCAATACTTCCGAGCATGATGATTGAAAAAACAATGGGGCGATACGAGTCTTTTAAGGCAAATTGCCAACCATCTATTTGTAAAAACGCCAGTCCACCACCAATTAAGGCACTTGAAGCGGCAACCGTGGTGATTGGATTAAATACCCGTGTTCGTAGGGTGTCTATGAGAATATATGCGACTGGAATAAGCGCAGCAATCACATAAGCGGGGACTGTGCCAATCAGGTCAGATACCCCAAAACCGATTGTTTTTCCGTCTTGTATTTCTGAACCCAATAAATGAATTCCACCTAGCGATAAACTCGGGGCGAGAATAGAAATTGGGATTAAAAGTGTAAAAACCAAGTCCCAAACTATTTTTGGAAGTCCACTGGATTTCTTAGGAGTTTCTGCCATGCGGGTAGTTTAACTCGAGACAAGGCAAAAGGCGAAAGTAAAACTTGCCCTTCGCCTTTTGCCTTTTGCTTACATTTCGTCTTCGTCAAGGTCGGAGTGTTGTGCCATATGCTCTAAGGCTGCTTTGCTGAGTAAGGTGATGCGACGATAGCCGCTTTGCAATAAACCTTCGGAACGCAGTTCGGTGATGATTTTACTGACTGATTCGCGGGTACTGCTTGTGCCTTCAGCGATTAGTTCGTGGGTAGCGCGAACATATAGGCGGTTGTTGTCATCAATGCCGCCAAGTGGGGTTTGGGCAAGTTGGAGTAAGTAACGGGCAACACGTTGGCGTAAATCACCGATTTGTAAGTGGTATTCGTATGCCATGACCCGTTGTAGTTGGTCAGATAGGCTACGGGTGACCACGCCTAGATTTTCGCCGGTGATGCTTTGTGGGTCTACGGGGACGAGGGTTGCGTCGGTGAGGGCTTCAACTTGGTGGTCGCGCCATTGCTTATTGAGCGCTTCTTCGCCAAAGTAATCCCCGGGCAGGACATGACGAACAGTTAAAACCCGTCCTTTTGGGGTGAGTTTAGCAATGCGGATTAAGCCACTTTCAACCCGAAATAAAGACAAGGCTGGGTCACCTTCGTAATACACAGTTTGTCCACGGCGGTAGCGCATTTGGTGCGGGCGGTTCATTCCAATGTTCATCATATATTGCTCCTTGCATTCGGTTTGCGTCGAATGCGCCGCCATAAGTTCTAATTCGATAGTGTCGCACTGCGTTGACGATGATTGGCGGTTAAGTACCGATTTGCGGTGCGGGCAGCGTTGTAACCACTAACTGCCACGCCGAGTGTGCCTTGTCCGGGGAAAACAGTCTCGCCAGCCAAGTACAAGCCAGCCAAACCAGTTGTGTGATGCAGCGCATTAAAATTTGCGCTCTGAGGCATTTGTGGGATGCCTCCAACCCTTCCGAGGCTGTGCAGGGTGAAACGCTCAAAAGTACGGGGCGTTCCGCTT
>JBEGTV010000357.1:0-3518 GCA_041179225.1 Deinococcota bacterium
GGGATAATGCGTTTATAAATCACGAGGCAATTCTAACAAGTCAATACGGTAATTTGCCTATCTGTTAAAAACGAATTATGCGGTATAATTCTGTTTAGCATGAAACCAGATTCTAAGACACATCTACCCATGACCAAACTCGAGTATCCTAACCAGAAGATGTTTACCTCCAGTTCACAGTCTGGTCGCTACTCGGCTCGCGCTTTGAATGTGGGCGGTGGGGTTGTTGACTTAACTGCTGGGCTAAGGGCTGCCGCCGAGGAGATTGTGGCTCGAGTCCCAGAACTTGGACATATTGACCTTGAACGGGTGCATTTTGCGGTCTTTTACTCGAGACACGCTAAACGAATTCTGACTTTTGCCCGTTGTTACCCTCTGCCCAGTGGAACTCGGAAACGCGGACGCTACACCTACCGACTCGAGTCAGTCAACACCGAATATGGCAAAAAAGCCCGTTATATTGTGGCATTTGCTTGGGAGCGTTTTTGGGGACTAAGCCCCCGAGACCGCCTCGAGACGCTGGTACACGAACTTTTTCATATTTCCCCAGCTTTTGACGGCACATTGCGGCAATTTGGCGATAAAGTCCACGGCAAGGGGCTAGAATGGTTTGACACCATCGTGTATGCCCTATCTGAACTCTACTTACCGCACGGTACAGAACTCGAGCATCAGGCACTAAGTCTAGAGCTAAAACCCGGACTTGAAGTAACTTTTAATAAACTCAAACCCCCACGCTGGTTGGTAGAGCAGTAGAAGCTCGAGGGTTAAAGGTTGAAAAAGTCAAAGGGTTTACCTTTTTACCTTTTTACCTTTTTACCTTTATACTATTCCCATGAAGCACTCTTTTAAGGTGGCGACGGCATTCTGTGCGGTTTTACTTCTGCTTATGGCAGCAACTTTAGCCCAGACCACAACTTACCCAATGGTGGTCAAGCACGATGGGGGCGAAGCCAAAATAGCCCAAAGACCACAAAAGATTGTGGTCTTGGGTGCGATTTCGCTCGAGGTGGCATTAGCCATAGGGTTACAGCCTGTTGGGTATGGTAGCTCCCCACCGTATGTACCAGAGAATGCGGAGGTAGGAAAAATCATCGAAAGTATTCCCGCTTATGCCAAACTAATCAAAACCATGCCTGTATTGGTGGGGTCTTCAAGTAACCCTTCGCTTGAAGCAATCAAAGCTCTAAACGCAGATTTGATTATTTCCGATGCTCGTTTTACTGAACTGAACAGCAAATTAAATGAACTCGCGCCAACCTTAGCTTTTAACTTCTCGAGTGCTGGTTCTTCACAACGAGCCATGGATGCCGTAGGACTTGCCACAGGACGGGTGGCTCGAGTTGCCGAAGTCAAACGCAATCTTGAACGCACAGTCGCACTCAATAAAGCCTTATTACAGGATGTCGTGGCAAAAGGTAAACGCATGAACATTTTCTTTGTCACCACCGATTCGGTTTTTCGTGGAGGCGTGGCATCAGACACAGGCAGACAAATGACCTCCTTGGGATTTGAAGTGGTTGGCGTGAATAAAGATTCTAATTTGGATAAGGTTTCGCTCGAGTCGCTACCGTTACAACGAGCCAATGTTGGCTTAATCATTATGAGTGCCATAGCACCAGAAGCACGTAAAGCCCAAGTGCTGGGCTTACTGAAAAAAAGTGGCATCAGCAAATTGTTTCGCTATGACTTAAGGGCAGATCGTTTGATCACAGGTCCGATTTCCGAACCGCTTCTGCTCGACGAGTACACCAAATTACTGCGTGGAGGTTCGTAAAGCCTCTTTGGTAACAATGAAATGACTCGCTTTCCTCGAGTCAAATAAGATTTAGTACCAGTTATGCGAAGCCACTGCCACTCCAACACCAAGCAGAAACCCCACAAAAACCTCGAAGTAAGTATGCCCTAAAAGCTCCTTCAAGGGTTTAGGCGCAAAACCTTCGCGCAACACCGCATCGAGTTCTTGAACAAGATCATTCAACACTTCGGCTTGCATCCCACTGGCACGACGAATCCCAGTTGCATCGTACATGACAATACTGCCAAAAATAGCAGCAATTGAAAAAAAGCCACTATCCCAACCAAACTCGAGACCACACATGACCGCCAATGCTGCCACCGAAGCTGTATGTGATGAAGGCATTCCGCCCGTTTCGAGGACTCGTTCAGGCATCCATTTGCGTTCACCAATTAAAATCAACAGCACCTTAAGAACTTGGGCTAAAGTCGAGGCAAGAAGGGCAGTCCAAAGCACTTGGTTACTCAGTAAGGCTTGCATGAACAACAGTCTAACAAGTTTATTGAACTTGCAATGCCAAAATCAAACCAACCCAAAACACCCAATGCCAAATAATGCGGAAACATATACCGATTGTTGAAAGTGAATTTAGTTAAAACAAGCTAAATCTCTTGGGAAAAATAAAATAACCCCGTTCATTACGGGGTTTTCTTGTGGAGCCGATGGTCGGAGTTGAACCGACGACCTACTGATTACGAAACCGTCTCACGCAAGTTGGTTTTAACAAGCGTTTTAGGCAAAACCCTGTCTAAAACGCTTTTTTTGCAACCATAGCAATTACGTGCTTTGGCGTTTTTTGTTGCCTTTGCGTAAAAACCTACAGCCGTCTACAGCCAAGGTCTAAACTTTCTCAGCGTTACCCACAATTAGTAACGCTCGCTCGAGTGCACTCGAGCGAATAAAGCTGCTCCCATTTAAGCCAACCTTTCCCGACACCATCTCGAGCAATGCCCATTCTTCGTCGGAGAATCGAATTTGTCTATTTTTACGATTAGCCTCTATTTTTTCGCTTACTTTTGACATGCCGCTAGTTATACCGCATACTAATCCGTATTGACAAGTATCAATAAAACTCCGTAAAATGAAACAGTAAAAAAACCACTGGGCGGCAACCCAGTGGCAACGGCAAAAAGCCATTTCGCCCCCTCTAATAAGGAGCTTTTTCATTGTAGCAAATTAAATCCTTTAACGCCCTCAACAATAAAAGGCAGCAAGTTTCCGTCAAGAATCCCCTGCTGCCCTGCCAAACGAGGCTTTATGAAAATAACACAAAAACAACTCGAGGAAGCTCGAGTCAAAGCGCTTACCGTGGTCAGCCCTGCTGTCCTTCGTCGTCTCGAGATTGCCGGCTTAGTGTGCGCCCCTGCCGAAAGCGCACTGCCAGACGAGATAATCACTCTCAGGAACACTCTACCGTTTTACTCGCCAGCCAATGGCACACTCGCCTTTAACATCACTGGTCAAATCTTCCATGCTGTTGATGCTGTCGTAGCAAGGGCGCTAAAAGAAGACTTACTCGAGGCTGGAATTCTAAAACGTGATGTTGGAGTTGAAATTAAAAACGGTGAAATCACCCGTTTTTGGATAGAAGAGGAATAATATGCCACGAAAAACAACTGAAAAGATTCTCCACACAGTCTTAAAGGTTACTGAAACCGATAACAACGAGGCATGGAGTCTCGAGTACAAAAATCAACCATGCGGCGAAATCATCAGAATG
>JBEGTV010000358.1:0-3515 GCA_041179225.1 Deinococcota bacterium
CCCGTCAATTCGGGCAGCCTCGAGTAATTCTGATGGGATGCCTTTAATCGCTGCTGATAAAACCACCAAAGCAAAACCTGTTTGCATCCAAATTAAAATCACAATTAACAAATAGGTATTTAAGGGTTTTTGAGTCAGCCACGGCACTGGTGAACCGCCTAAAGTGACCGTAACGGCATTAAGTAAACCAACTTGTTCAGTCCCGGGTGCAAAAGCATAAACCAATTTCCAAATCACGGCAGCCGCAATCATACTTACTGCCATTGGCATAAATACAGCCGTTTTCATCAGCACTTCAAATTTAGGATGAGTGCGGTCAGCTAAGGCTGCAATCAGTAAACCAAGGACAACACTAACCCCACCACCAAAAATAATCCAAACCAAGTTATTCCTAAAACTTTCGAGCATACTTGAACTGGTAAAGGCATAAATATAATTATCAATACCCACAAATTTGCTCGAGTTTTCATTAAACAAACTCAGGTAGATGGTACGAATGGTTGGCAGCAGCAAATAATAAAAAACCAGTGCCAGTGCGGGCAGGGCAAACACCCAAGGCATGATTTTTTGTCGCCATTTCTCATTTAATAAATCAACAATAGAACTGCTTAAAACAAATAAAAACCAAATCCCGCCAATCCCCCAAAGCAAGGAAACCGCAAAAATAATCCACGCATTGGCTGTGCCTTCGCGCAAAAATAAGAACACATAATAATAAATAACCAGAGTAACAGCTAAAGTAGCGCTCAAACCAAGCAGTTTTGGCGTGTTATTCACCGACGGAGCAGGGACTGAGGTCATAGATTCTCCTTATTGTAATGCCCTAAAAATACCACAGGACGAGGGTGCAACCCCTCGTCCTGATTTTATGCTTTACTTCTTGTAAGCAGCGTCAATGTTCTTTAAGACAGTATCGAGTGCTGTACCAGTAACCCAATCGGTTGTTCCCTTCCAGAAGGCTTGGTTGACTGCACTTGGCATGGCATCAGAGGCATCAAAGCGAGCGGCTTTTGCACCAAGAATCACATTGGCAAAATCAGCCTCGAGTTTGGTTGGGTAGAGTTTGATGTTTTGGTCTTTGTGTGGGAATAAGCCGCCACCTTGTTTGATCCAAGGGTCGGCAGAAGCGCCAGTTGCTAAGAAGGACATGAACTTCTCGACTTCTGGACGGTTCTTGCCTTTGAACATCACAAATTGGTCGCCGCCGACTAAGGCAGTTTGCGGCAATTTGGTGTTGATCATTGGCAGAACAAAGACACCAACGTTTGCGTCTAAGTTCTTTTGGATGCTGTCCTGCATAAATGCCGTAGCAAAACTACCCTGCATATGCAACCAGCATTGTTGTGGGCTGGTGAATAAACCTTGTGCTGAGGGGATAAAATTGGTTGCGGCAATGTTGGCGCGTCCACCATACACTTGTTTTGGATTGCCCCAAATGCTGTCTAGGATATTAAACGCATTTTTGACTTGTGGGGAGCTAAAAGCAAGTTCACCCGGAATCCACTTGTCGTAGACACCAACGGGTTGGGTCCGCAACATGATGTTTTCGATCCAGTCGGTAGCAACCCAACCTGTCGCGCCACCTGATTCCATACCAACGCACCACGGTGAGGCTTTGGAGCTTTCCATGGCTTTGGTCATGGCTTGGAGTTCAACCCATGTCTTAGGGACTTTATAACCAGCCGCTTCAAAGGCTGGCTTGTTGTAAAAGACTAAACCTTTAACATTAACGCGGTGGAAAACGCCGTAAATTTTCTTGTCCCCGCCACGTCCAAGGTCGCCCCAAGCTGGAGCGTAATTCTTCTTAATTTGTGCCAAAGTCAGACCGTTGACTGGAGCAAGTACGCCTTGAGCAGCTAAGTCTTTCATCACGCCGGGTTGCGGCAAGGCGGTGATGTCTGGGTAATCGCCGCTTTGAACACGAACATTCAAAACCGTGTTGAAATCAGCACTGCTGGCATAATTGACTTTAATACCGGGGTTCTTAGCTTCAAAGGCGTTAATGACAGCTTGGAAGGTTTTAGCTTCTTCCCCACCGAAAGCACCGAGGATGCTAACGGTTTTTGTGCCTTGTGCAAGGGCGAGAGTGAGTGGCAAAACTGCCATACCAGCGAGTACCATATACCGTTTTTTCACAAAAACCTCCAAAAAACCTAGCGTTCTCGAGTCATCATTAGTCTGGCTTATCGTGCTTCAAATACGAAAATTTGAGCAAAACAACGAGGCACTGACCTGTGAAACGAATTATCGAAAGCGTTTACGAAATATACTGTAAGCGTTTACGGTTGTCAATAGGTTAGCAAAACACCATCTTTTGACAAAGTTCGTGAAATTACTTGTGTTTTCCTACAAAATACGCGACCAAGACAGAATGAATTCAATCACGCCTAGTTAGTCAGAATTTTCTTTGCCCACACTTGGCATTAAAAGCCAAGTCACCGCATAGGCAATAATCCCAACTCCACCAAAAACTGCCAGCAACAACATCGCAATTCGCACAAGACTGACATCAAACTTATAATACCGCGCCAGACCCGCACAAACCCCCGCCAGTAAACGCTGTTTTACAGGACGAACCAAACCATTCACAAGCGGTAAGACTTCAGGCTCGAGATCAGTTGCCACACTAGGAAGAATAAAAATCGCGGCAAGATAAGCAAAGCCAATCAACCCAAGTAACTGCGGTAACACTGCACCAGACAACAACAAAACCAACAAACCACCACGTAACCAAATCGGATGAATACCCGAATACCAAGCCAAACCGCTGACCACCCCAGCGATGACCCGATCACGTTTGAATTTATACCAACGTTTTTCCATAATCTTTGTTACGTGGTTTGCTCGGCTCGAGTTCCCGAAAGGTAAAAAGGTAAAACTTTAACCCTTATAGCTCATAGCCCTACGAATTCGCAAGGCTCAGCATGGTTCTTGCCAGTACCTCGACTCCTCTGGCGATGTCTTCAGGTGTAGCGTATTCGTCTGGACGATGCGAAACTCCTTCTCGGCAAGGAATAAAAATCATTGCCATTGGTGAAACCCTCGCCATAAATAATGAATCGTGATATGCCCTCGAAACCATTTCTAAACTCGAGACTTTCATTTCTGCTACAGATGCACGAATTGCATCAAGGATACTAGGGTCTGATTGGGCGGGTGGGTCGGCGTTAATCATTTCGATAGTAGCCGCGATATTACGGCGTTCAGATACGATTTTGACTGACTCGAGGACATACTGTACGGCTTGGTCACGTCTTGTATTGTCGGTATCTCGAATATCAACACCTAAACGCACCTGACTTGGAATACTATTAATTGCCCCTGGGTGAACCTCGAGAATTCCAGTTGTTCCTACAGTATCTTCAGACTTGGTTTGCAGTGCAGCTTCTTCGACGGCGAGTGTGATTTCGGCGGCTGCAAGTAACGCATCGCGTCTGCCGAGCATTAAACGCGCTCCTGCATGACCGCCTTCGCCTTTTAGATGCACAAAAAAACTAGCTGGAGCAGCAATGGCG
>JBEGTV010000359.1:0-3514 GCA_041179225.1 Deinococcota bacterium
CTCGATGACGGTGCTTAGGGTAAAAATCGTGGTCATGATGATTGATATTTTCCCCTAAATGACTACCTGACAGCTTGCAGAAGTTAGGCACTTGATAACTGGCGGAATTATAGTCGGGAGAATCCGAATAATTGATGAAGATTTAGCGAAGTTATTTTGATACAAATTAGGACGTAAGATAGGACATGACCGAACTGACGATTCTCGAGGTGCAAAGGCAATTGATGAGTGGTGAACAAACTGCCCTTGGTTTGACCCAGTTTTACCTTGACCGTATTGCCAAGTACGACCCTGCCTTAAAAAGTGTTCTCGAGTTAAACCCAAATGCTCTTTTGGTTGCTCGAAAATTGGATGTGGAGCGCAAATCTGGTTTGGTTCGTGGTTTACTACACGGCATTCCAGTGCTGATAAAAGACAATATTTCCACAAATGACCAACTGCAAACTACGGCTGGCTCGAGAGCGCTATTGGGGCATATTGCCTTCGAGGATGCCGAGATTGTACGGCGTTTACGAGCCGCAGGAGCAATTATTCTTGGTAAAACCAATATGACTGAATGGGCAAATTTTATGAGTACGAATATGCCCAGTGGTTACTCGAGTCGTGGTGGTCAAACCGTCAATCCTTACGATAAAACCATCACGCCCGGTGGAAGCTCGAGTGGAACAGGTGTTGCCATTGCCACGAATTTTGCGGTTGTGGGCATTGGAACTGAAACCAGTGGCAGTATTCTGAGTCCAAGCAATCAAAACAGTTTGGTCGGTATTAAACCCACAGTTGGGCTGGTCTCGAGACGCGGGATTATTCCAATTTCAAGTACCCAAGATACGGCTGGTCCGATGACTCGCACGGTGCAAGACGCAGCTATTTTGTTGCAAGTGATGCTCGGGCGGGATGCCAAGGATGGCATTACCAAAACCCAACCGAAGAATTTTGAGATTCCTACACCTGAGCGGCTAGATTTACGTGGTCTGCGCCTTGGTGTGCCTCGAGAAGTGTTTTGGGATTTCCCAAGCACCTTTGAACAAACTGTATTAGAAAATTCACTCGAGGTACTGCGGCAACTTGGGGCGACGATTATTGACACCAACTTACCCGAAGCTAAAGCCGCTTCTAACTTGGGCTATTCAGTGCTGATTCACGAATTTAAGCACGACTTAAATAAGTATTTGCGCCACACAAAGATAAAAAACTTAGCCAATTTGATTGCCTTTAACGACTCCGACCCTGAAAACATGTTGCGATACGGACAAGTCTTATTGCTGGCAGCCCAAAGTTCACTTGGCACAAAAAGCCTTGAGTACCTCCGCGCTCGAGCCGAAGACCTGCGCCTCGCCAAAGCTGGCTTAGACACTGCTCTCGAGACCGTGGATGCACTTCTATTCCCGACATACTGGGGTTCAAGCGTGGGTGCAAAAGCGGGTTATCCAACCGTTATTGTTTCTGCTGGGTACACCGAAACGGGTTTACCTGTTGGAATTTCTTTTCTTGGTAAGGCTTGGTCTGAACCGCAACTGCTCGAGATTGCTTATGCTTTTGAACAAGCCAGCCTAGCTCGAGTGCCACCGAAGCTGTCCTAGACGATAAAATACCTGTTTTATTAGCAAAAAGAAGAATTTCTAAAAACTCGAGAAAATTTCGTCTAGTACACAAATACTTCTCTTTTAACCGCAAATGTTTCCACGGCTCGAGACTTCTACGCCTCGAGCCTGTTACACTCTTTTCCACGAGGGAGTAGCTTCCTGTCTGGGGGAAAAAGACAGGTGTGTGCATCGTCAATTCGAGCGCTTGGAGCGCTTCGGTGCGTACAGTAACAGCCAGACTCGAGGCGTTTCGCTTCGGGTTCTTTGTTTTTTGGGGTGTAGCAAATGGAATTTTTAACCGCATTGTTCTTGGGTAAAGCAGCTTGGATTTGGTTGGTTTTTATTGCAATTGTCTTGGTTTTGTTGGTACTTGACCTTGGTGTGCTGCATAAGAAAAACAAGGAAATTGGAGTGACTCAATCACTCTGGATGAGTGCCTTTTACATTGGTATTGCGCTTATTTACGGGGCTTGGATTTGGTTTGAACTTGGGCAGACAAGCGCAATCCAGTATTACACGGGTTTTTTTATCGAAAAAACCTTGGCGCTCGATAACATCTTTGTGATTTCGTTGATTTTTACTTATTTTGCGATTCCACGCCAATATCAGCATCGGGTGTTATTTTGGGGCATTATTGGTGTCATCGTACTGCGTGGCATTATGATTGCCCTCGGTGCGACCTTAATTCAGCAATTTGATTGGATCATGTACATCTTCGCGGCGTTCCTGCTTTTAACTGGTGTGAAAATGCTTTTGGATGCGATTACCGATAAGGAACACGAAACCGACCTGAGTAAAAATCCTGTTCTAAAATTCTTGCGTAGCCGTATGAGAGTTACGGATGAACTGCATGGTGATAAGTTCTTTGTGCAAAAACCAGACCAAAAAACTGGTAAGTTGGCACAGTTTGCCACTCCTTTATTTCTCGCCTTGGTGCTGGTTGAAGTCGCCGATTTGGTTTTTGCGGTAGACAGCGTTCCCGCTATTTTCGCCATCACCACCGACCCGTTTATTGTCTATACCAGTAACATCTTTGCAATTCTTGGGCTTCGCGCCTTGTACTTTGCCTTGGCTGCCATGATTCACCGCTTTAAGTACCTCAAGTATTCTTTAAGTATTGTACTGATTTTCATTGGTGGAAAAGTCTTCTTTAATCAGATTTTTGGTAAAATGGATCCAATCATCTCGCTGGTCATCACCTTCGTTATTCTTGGGGCTGGAATTGTTTACAGCCTTATCAAAACCAAAGATGATGACAGCCATCCCAAACCCATTACTACATAGGAGAAATATGGAACTAATCGCTCTAGGACTTGTCGGAATTGCAGTTTTAATCGTGTTAAGAACCCCGAAGCCCATTCCCGTAAAAACCAAAGGAAGGAAGTAAATATGCAAAAACTTTGTCCAATAGATGGCACGCCCCTGATGGAAATGAACAAAAATGGTGTCACGATTGATGTCTGCCCAGAATGCAAAGGAGTTTGGTTAGACCGTGGTGAACTCGAGAAACTGCTGCAAGTGGCTAGGGAAATGGAACGCGAATACGGCGAACCCATTGCCCCTCGAGTTCCCACTCCGCAAATTCCTCAGTATGACCGTCCAGACCCGCGTTATGCCCAGCCAGACCCGCGTTATCGGCGTGATGACGACGACGACGATGATCGCCGTCGTTATGGTGGCGAGTATGGCAAGAAAAAGAAAAGCACTTTGGGTAGATTGTTCGATATTTTTGACTAGCCCTTAGCACGTTCTCTCCCAAAACGCGCCTCTTTATTCGCTCCCGCCGCTCCCCAACGGCGGGTGTTCGCATTTCTAAAAGCCAACTTTTAGCTATTATACCAACTTTAGGTAGATAGTATTGCTTGATTCCAAACAGTGTTTTTGACGACATATACTTGATTATCGGATTCGAGATTATCTAAATAGATTTG
>JBEGTV010000360.1:0-3504 GCA_041179225.1 Deinococcota bacterium
TGGCGGAGGGGGTGGGATTCGAACCCACGGTACCCTTGCGAGTACAATAGTTTTCGAGACTATCCCGTTCAACCACTCTGGCACCCCTCCGTGGTTGAAACCGCAGGAGTGTATCATAAGGTTTGTATTTTTCGCTAGTCTCGAGAGGGTTTTTTGGGAAAGAAAGATCGACACATATTTTAAGAATTAAGAGTTCTTCGAGCCACATTGAGGGTTTTTGGATTCCTAGCCTACGCTGCTCAATATGTTAGGTAGTGCAGTGGGGTCAAAAAGCGACCAAGCGCGAATAGCTCGACAGCGACCCAGCCCCATCAGGTGGCGGTTTGGGGTCAAACGGCGCTATTTTGTGAGCAAGAAGCCCGTGAGTGTGCTGGTGTGAAGCGTTGTCAGAGTTTGAAAGACGTGCTACGCAATACAAAGTGGTATTATTCTGATTGGTTTATGGAGATTGCTTGTGGACTGCATAACCTTCGTGTGCTTTTCGCAAACGGGCTTTACGGAAGTCGGGCTAATTTTTATTTCCGATAACGTCTAATGAATTGACCGTCCATGAAAGTCTCCTTTTGATGCAGTTTTAGATAACCACATTTTGAACGATTTTCACAGGCAGTCAACTAGCAATTAGGGTATCTTGTACCGAGGGGCTTTTGGACTCGAAAAGATTTTGCCACTTAAAGAAGGACTCGAGACGGTTTCAGGCAAGGGGCTTCATATCCGAGAAGGTATGGTGCTAATCCCTGCTATATCACGCTTAAATGCCGATGGTCATGATTTAGCGGTGAAACTGATTTCCGAGAAATACGCCAAAAAAGAAACTGGCGAAGAGCTAAGTTAAGCCTTAATGATGTATTCTGACAGTATGAACCCACCGACCCCAGCCGATTTTCTTGCCGCTTGTGCCGTTCCGCTTAAGGGCGCTCGGGCGTATGCTCGTACTAAACTCGAGGCAAACCTTGAACTTGTGTTTATTCGTACCAATGGCAGACGCAGCGAACCGCTCGAGGCTTGGTATGTGGGTAATGGCTCGGATACCTTGCGAATTGACGAAACCCAAGTTGTGGCACTCTTAAAACTCTGGGCGGGTACAGAAATTTCGACGGTGCGTTAGATTAAGTCCATGCTATTAAATCGTCTGGGAAAGCCAAACATGCGGTTGGGGTGGCATTCTTGACTGTAAAACTGGTGGCATACCGTGTGCCGTCAGGGTCACGGTAAACCTCGAGTTGTGAATCTGCCAAATTGATAATCCAGTATTCGGTAATGCCATCCCTCGCGTACAAAGCCAGTTTGGTATCTCGGTCTCGAGCTAAAGTGCTGTCCGAAACTTCGATGATTAAGTGAATATCGGTTGGTAATGGCAGTCGGTCTCTTGGAGTTTTGATTTTTAAGAGGCTGATGTCAGGGTCGGGTCTACCGTCTTGTGGTAGCTCAATGGTACTTTGATTTGAAATCAGGGCGCGGTTATGAAATTGCATCACAAGGCGAGTATTCAAGTCCAGCAGGCTATATAAATGTGGTGGGTTCATATCTGGCTTCCTCACAATTTGACCGTTCAGCAATTCAACACGGTCATCAGATGTTATCAAACCCAGTTTCCAGAGTTCGTCGTAACGCTCACCCGAAAAACGCATTAACTCGAGAGGAGCTTCTATTGGTTTTGGTGGCTCGAGCATCATAGTCATGGACTTATTCTAGGATGAAAGTTGTGTTTTGCCTAGCAATTGTAGTCCAGTTATGGCTCGAGACTGTAGTTTGTCCCTTTGGTCACAAGGGGCTTTCGAGCATAAACTAAACGTATGGATCGTAAGAAAGCAATTATTATTGGTAGTGGCATTGGTGGACTGAGCCTTGGGATTCGCTTGCAAAGTCTTGGTTTTCAGACAACCATTCTCGAGAAGTTAGATGCGCCGGGTGGTCGGGCGTATGTGCGTAAGGTTGTGCAGCAAGATGGGGTTTGGACGCAAATCAAACAACGTGAACCGTTAGCCCCACATCAAGGTTTTACTTTTGACATGGGTCCAACGGTGATTACCGTGCCGCATTTTATCGAAGAACTTTTTAGTCTCGAGCCAAATAAAGCCATGCTAAACACACCCGATTACCCGCCGCATACTTTAACCGAGGATGCTCGAGTCAAAACGGGTGTGTCTGGTGGGGTCAACACAAGTAAATATGTGCAACTTGTGCCGATTTTGCCGTTTTACCGCATTTATTTTGATGATGGCACATTCTTTGATTACGATGGCGACCCAGTAAATACTCGGACGCAGATTAAAACCCTTGCCCCAGAAGACTTAGCTGGTTACGAGCGTTTTCATGCCGATGCCAAAGCGATTTTTGAACGTGGTTTTCTTGAACTTGGCTATACGCACTTTGGCGATGTGCTGGCGATGCTGAAAGTCGTGCCAGACTTAATGAAACTCGATGCAATTCGTACCCTGTTTGGTTTTGCCAAGAAATACTTTAAGAACCCGAAAATGCAGCAGGTTTTTAGCTTCGAGACGCTGCTGGTTGGTGGTAATCCGCTGTCTGTGCCTTCGATTTACGCAATGATTCACTTTGTTGAAAAAACGTGGGGGATTCATTTTGCGCTTGGTGGTACGGGTGCGCTTGTGAATGCCTTTGTTAAAAAATTTGAGGAACTGGGCGGTAAAATCGAGTTTGATTCAGCCGTCAAAAGTATTCAGATTAAAAACGAATTTGGGGCTGAACCATTCGGGCGTTTCTCGAGGCGAATTGCTAAGGGTGTGACGCTCGAGAATGGAACTTCGCTCGAGGCGGATTTGGTGGTTTCTAACGGCGATTATGCCAACACCTACATGAATTTAATTCCCAATAAGTTCCGCACTTGGAATTCGGATATGAAGGTTAAAATCGCGCCGCAAAGCATGAGTTTGGTGGTGGTTTACTTTGGATTCAAAGCCGATGGTTTAGAGACGAATCTAAAGCATCACAATATTATTCTTGGTCCGCGTTACGAAGAACTCTTAAAAGATATTTTTGGTCGTAAAATTCTGGCGAAGGATTTCTCGCAGTATCTACACATTCCAAGCCTGACCGACCCGAGCCTTGCCCCAGAAGGTCATCATGTGGCATACACCCTTGTACCTGTGCCGCACAATGGTTCTAAACTCGATTGGGAACTCTTAGGGCAACCTTTTGTGGATAAAATTCTGCGGTTTCTCGAGGAGCGCGGCTACATCCCAAATTTACGCGAAAGACTTGTTTACCAAAGTTTTATTGACCCAGATTACTTTGAAGGTACGCTCTCAAGTTACCTTGGTAATGCCTTTGGTCCTGAGCCAATCCTTGCCCAAAGTGCTTTTTTTCGCCCACACAACCGTTCTGAGGACATCGAGCGTTTTTACATGGTTGGGGCTGGAGCGCAACCGGGTGGTGGTACGCCTAGCGTGATGATGAGTGCCAAGATGACAGCGCGGTTGATTGCTGAGGATTTCAAAATAGACTCGAGTATCCTTGGTTAAAAAATAAACTCGAGGCGTG
>JBEGTV010000361.1:0-3500 GCA_041179225.1 Deinococcota bacterium
CATCCCAAAGGTATCTTCTTTTCGAGGAATTTAACTGATTTTTTTGTATCAAATTCCCATGTTGCATTTGACCAACAACAATTCCAGGTGAGACTCCTAGTTTACTGGCTAATTTAATAACATCTTTGTAATTGTGTCGAACTGATTTTAGCAATTCTCGGTCTTGTATTGGTATTAAGAGATTTGCCGAAAATTCGTTCGCTTCAATTTCATGTTTTGGGATTTCGGAGTCAAGAGGAGAATTATTGAAATCAAGGGTAAACTTGTCGTCTTTATGAAGCAATAAATGTGCTGCTTCGTGAAAAAACGTAAACCAGAAATGATCGTCTGTTAAATGACGTACACTCATGACAATAATAGCTTTTGTTTCTGATACAAACCTTGTGGCTCCGCTTGCATTACAACCTTTAACACTTCGGACCACAACTACAGCAACGCCACTTTCCGAACAAATAGTTTGTAATCTTGGAATGAACACTTGAGGGTCTTTTTGTTTAGTAAGCTTTCTGATTTCTGCAAGTGATTCATGGAAATTCTTGGGATTCCACGGCTTACAATTTATTTTTTCTGCTTCCATTTCGGCTTTTCTGAGCCATACTGATACTCCAACAGGGGTTGATTCAAAAGATAATGATGTGCGAAAAGCATAGTTTTGAATGACTGGTTGATATTTTTTTTGCCATGATTCGGCATCTTCAATTCCAAAAAATTGGAAAATGATACTCTGAATGTCAGTTGCCATAGCAGGTTTAATCCAGCCGAATTCTATCATTTGCTTTGTAGGAACTTGTGAAATCCATTGAGATTGCCTTCTAATGACCTCTTGTAATGCTGTTTGATAAATTGAATCTCGTCTCATCCAAAAATCTGGCGATGCTCCCAAAGCCTCTTTAAGTCCTAACGCTAATTCTGATGTGATTGATTCTTTTCCGACTATAATCCTTTCTAGGTATTCGTTTGAACAGTCGAGTTGCTCTGCAAGCCACTTAACAGTCTGTTTTCGATTTTCGAGAATATCTCTAATTGTTTCGCCAGGTGGAGACATCCATTGTGGTTGGAACTCATTTAAATCATTCATGACACACCTCTATTTTCAAGATTTTGATACGTCCCACTTTCTGCCACTGTACAATTCCATCTTTGAAGCTTCCTTTGTCATATTGATTTGGAGCGATGGTCAAACAGACTTTTGTGGTGAGTGGGAGCTGTAATTCAGCGTTTTGTCGTGATTCGATGGGGATTAGGTTCAGTGCGATCATATCGTTGATTGTTTCGGCAGCTACAAAATCTGCCAAACGACGACGAAGCATTGCGGCAGCATCGTTACCCCATTCCTCTTGTGCTTTCTCTGAGTTTTCGCATAAGTCACGAAGCTGAGGAGTGCTAAACGCGATCTGCATTTGCTTTCCTTTTTTCAGTCATTATGAGTTTGAGTATATACTAAAAGTGACCCAACCCGCTCATTTGTTTAGACTGATTTTCAGTTTGTCTTTCGTGGACGCTTCTCTGTAGGAAATCTTTCATTCTGTTCCTTCGTACTTGGCAAAGCCAATAACCTCCCAACGGGTATCTCGAGCTTTCTCGAGACTTGCATAATTGTCTCGAGACTCGGGTTGGTGTGTTTGGCATGTTCACTCTCGAGAATTTGATAAGTCCGTAACGGTAAGCCAACGAGTTCCGAGGCTTCTTCTTGAGAAAGTCCTTTTTTCAGTCGCGCTTTGCGAATGCGTAGGCGAATGGCACGGAGGAAGTCAGGCTCAAGCACACGAGTATGCTGCTGATTTCAGAACTATTTTGTAACGAGTTAAATTATGTCATAATAAAATATGATATAAAAAGCCTTGTCTCGTTACTTGACTCTATGTTAAAGTCTCATTCACCGCCCAATCATCACTTTGATGCACCGGCAACCCTTTCCCAAAAGACTCGCAACAGCTTCGCCCTTCCCAAAGGGCAACACAAAGAAGCTGTTGCTTTTATTTTGTCCAAGGAGAGAAGCTCAATGCCTCAACCACCCGAAACCACCCGTGATTACCAAGTCCAAATCAGTCAGGAATACCATGCTTTTCTTGTTTGTAACACTCAAATTACTGATTCTGGACATGGTAAGCAAGTCAAACTCGAGATTCAAAAACATAAACACCGTGCCGTGATCAGCTTTGAAGCCTTGCGTTCAACTGCAAACCTCAATGGTTATTGGCGAGCCACCTTGCACATTCGTTGCCAAGCAGATGCCACCCTTGACCACACCATGTCTTTACGTCGCCTTCGCACCATCACAGCAGAAAATCAGAACCAACCCGCTTTCTGGTCTTGCACAGGTGATATTGGTCATTTCGATTCAGAACAAGGGATTCTCGAGATTCAAATTTACCCTGGTAAGCACCGAACCACTCGCTTTTCGATTTATACCCGAGTCACCTTTGAGCAAATGCAGGCTCTTCAAGGTGCAAAGTTTATTCATGCTTCTGGGACACTAAACGGGCAACAGTTAATTGCCACAATTATTGAACCTCGAATTTCAATTCAAGGGATGAGCCTCAGCAATACTAAAAAGATGACACATCTCGAGGATGAACCACTTGTGGTTGATGAACCAAAATATGCCCGTTCAGACTTCAATTTCCAGCCGAGCTTTCAAAACTTTGCTCCGAGCGTTGTAGTCACTGAAGACTCGAACTCAAGTAATTCAGAAGTGGGTTCGAGTGCTTCTGAACCGTCAACTTTTTCTGATTCTTCTGGGGATTATGATCCATGAAAAATAGTCAGTGATGGATAACTTAGTAATTAACGACTTGCAATTCAATTCGAGTCAATTGAATTGACCCCCTCAGCCATAGCCAAAAAAATCTAGTTATTGCCAGCAATCAGGAGTCCAACATGACCAAATCGATGTTCTCGAGCCTGACAACCATCCCAAAACCAATCCCAAAGGGTATTCATATCCAATACGAGCATCATTTCTTCATCCAAGCCAATGTCACTGTCCAAGACAACCAGCAAAACACTCGAGTCTCCATTCAATTCAACACCCCAGAAAACGGTACTTACCTCGCTCGAGTTCACCCAAAGGTCTTCTCGAGATGGAAAAAGAACCATCCAGATCAACCGTTGATTCAACTATCTGGGTCTTGGCGAGTAACTTTGTATGGTAAGACCTTCAACGACCAACGTTTAAGCAACCTAACCTTGGTTCGAGTCGTTCCCCTTGAGAATGCCATTGATTTGAATGGTGTTGATACCTTCTGGAGCGCGGCTGGTAAAGTTCTCCGTTTAGACCGAGCCGAGAAACTGGTCTTGTTACGAATCTACCCGATGGACACGAAAACAGAGCCTTTTGTGGTCAGTGCTAAAACCACCCTTGAGTTACTGAACCTAGTCGAAGATGCCCGTTATCTTCAAATGTCAGGGGTTCTCGAGCAAGGATATTTGATCGCCCAGAACCTCGAGCCTATGCGCTTGGAAATCCCTGATCATTGGAAAAAATGGATTCCGCCAAC
>JBEGTV010000362.1:0-3486 GCA_041179225.1 Deinococcota bacterium
TCAATTAAACTCGTTCTGGTCGGTTCGGGCGAGTGCTTGTCGTAAGATTGCCACTCATAACTTTCGGTTGTGGTTAGGGTTATGAACCACTAGCACCCGACGTTAAATAGCAATGGCGTTATTTAGATTTTTTTAATGCAACTGTGAATTTAGCTGGGATATATGATTCAGAGTTCTCAAATCGATCTAAATCTCCTAACACAGCAGAAGTAACGATATTTCTTTGTTTTTCTGAAGCAATTAAATCAATTTCCGACATTCGCCTTGCTCTTTTTAAAATAAAGTCTGTAACCACGTTAGGTCCAAAGTCGGAGAAAACATTAAACATCTCATCTAAAATAATTTTTGAATTACTTGGATTTTCGATAGATTTTGGGTACAACGGAGAATAAATTCCAATTCCGGGCAAAAGAGTGTAAGCTCCAACTCCAACCTCTTGAGGTGGGGATATGAGAGCAGCATCTATTTGTCTATGTAAATAAAGGTTTATTTTTTGGTCAAGATTGAGAATAGCTTCGTCGTCGATGAGTGGTGAGACCCATAGATAATGATTTGCAAATTCTAAATTGGGTTTCACTCCCAAAAGATATAGTCGCCAATTTTCAAGAGCTTTTTCTATAATGGGCAAAAAGTCAACGTATAGGTTTTTGTTTTTGTTAAAAAAATACAAAGTTACTCGCCAAGAAAGAGATACGACAAAATACCGCATTAAACCATTGTCTGGAGTAATGGGATTCTCTTTTTTGACTTTCATAAAAATATTTTCGGCAAAATGTTTCTCGGCTATTGAAAATTTTTGTTCACAATCCCAGCAAAGTAATTTACTCGTAAGTCCATCTTGAATTCGCCTATTAGGGTTGGTTGCATTCCGAATATGACTTGTGGCACTTGTTTGCTTGAGCCATCGAATTGCAAAGGCAGGTATAAGATGACTTTCCTGTAGGTCTTTTTCTAGTTGACACAGAGCGCAAAATTCTAAAGCCATAATTTGTACTCCCCTAATTTCTAAGCAAAGGCATACAGCGCTTCTAAAATCGCTCTTGCGTACTCCTCGGGTTTCAAGCCTTTTTTCTCGAGCGTAAAGCCTGGCGGATACTTGGTCACCAGTAACTTATTCGGGTGATTCTTGGCTGCCCTTGCATCGTAATCCAAACTGCCACGATTTGGTGCAAACTGCACCACCAATTGGGTCATGGTCTCGCCAATGCTCATTGCACCTTTGGCTGTGCCGATGACCCGCAGTCGGGCTAACTCGAGAAAATTATGGACTTCTAAAGGCACAACCCCATGTTTAGATTTCATTTCGCGCTCGACTCGAGAAATTTCGCCCAAAGATGTACTTTCCGATAAGCGCCCGTAGTATTCGATGCGCTCGAGTTCTTCTGGGATGTACTCTGGCTCGAGACGAGCGTTGACTTTCAGGTCTATGGCAAGGCGTGGAGGAATGATTTTTTCTTCGCCCTTGAGTTTGCCTATCGCTTCGCCTAAAAGTTCGGTATAAACCTCGAGTGAAACATTTTGAATATGCCCGTGTTGTTCTGCCCCAAGAATATTACCGACCCCACGAATTTCCATGTCTTTTTCGGCTAGTAAATGTCCACTGCCAAGGTCGGTTAAATCGGCAATTGCCCATAAGCGCCGCTCGGCATTTTCGGATAAACGCGGCGGATAGAAAAAGTACGCAAACGCCTCGGTCTGACGACGACCCACACGCCCACGAAGTTGGTACAGTTGTGCCAAACCAAGGCGGTCTGAGCGTTCAATTAAAATCGTGTTGGCTTCGGGAATATCTAAACCCGATTCGACAATCGTGGTGGCAACCAATACATCAAAAGCGCCCTCTTCAAAGCCCTGCATAATTTCTTCGATTTCGCCATCGGGCATTTGACCGTGTGCCACAGCAATTCGGGCTTCTGGAATCAGGGTTTGTAAATACTGAGCGCGTCTGCCGATGCTGGCAACCCGGTCATGAATATAGAAACACTTGCCGCCGCGTTCCATTTCATAAAGTATTGCATCTCGCACCGTAAACGGGTCAAAAGGCGAAAGCACGGTTTGAATCGGTTTGCGTCCAGCCGGTGGTGTGGCAATATGCGACATGTCACGTAAGCCGACCATACTCATATACAAGGTACGCGGAATTGGTGTTGCCGAAAGGGTCATGACATCTATGGCATGTTCGGTCAGTTCGACTTTGCGCTCTTTCTTGACACCAATCACATTGCCCATAATGCTCGAGAGGTCATGGGCGATACTCGAGGCGGCTTGAGCGGTTTTAGAGCCAATTTTACGGGCTTTTGGTTTAGCATCTTTTTCAGAATCCAGCACCACATCTCTAAAACTCGAGAGTGACAGTTCGCCAGCTTTTAGGGCTTTAAGTTTTTCTTTTTGCATCACGCCGAAACGGTGTTCTTCGTCAATAATCAGTAGTCCAAGATTCTTAAAACTTAATTGCTCAGCAAGTAAGCGGTGTGTGCCAACCACAATATCTATTTTGCCTTCGCGCAGATGCTTAAAAACCCCGTCTACTTCTTTATTGGGTGTGAACCTCGAGAGTCCAGCAACAATCACGGGAGTATCTGCAAAACGCCGTCTAATCGTCTCGAGGTGCTGCTCGGCTAGAAGCGTGGTTGGGACAAGGATGGCAACTTGGCGACCATTGGCAACCACGCGGTGCGCTGCACGAACCGCCACTTCGGTTTTACCGAAACCAACATCGCCCGAAACAAGTCTATCCATTGGCATGGCACGCTCGAGGTCTTTGTAGACATCCTTGACGGCTCTGCCTTGGTCTTTAGTAAATTCAAACGGGAAGTTCTTATTAAAGTCTTCATCCCATTCCATTGGCGCGGGTGGATAGGAAATGCCCGAAGTGGCTTGCCTCGCCGCGTACTGAATCAGCAGTTTTTGCGCCAATTCCTCGGCGTTTTTCTTGGCTTTTTCTCGAGCCTTTGCCCAATCGTTTGTGCCAAGGGTACTTAAACGCGGTGGGTCGTCGGTTGTTCCGGGGTGACGCTTCAAAAACGGTAATTGTTCGACAGGCAAGTAAATTCGGGCATCGTTGGCGTAACGCAAATGAATGTAATCACGCATGACCCCCAGTACCAGCCGTGACTCGAGACCAAGAAACTGCCCAATGCCATGTTCGGGATGAATTAGGTAATCGTTCACGGTCAGCGCCATCGTGTCCGAGACGGGATTGCCACGCAGTTTTCGCATTCGCAGACTAGCGCCGCCCGTAAAGCCGTACAGTGCATCTTCGGTCAGCACCACCAGTTTAGATTCGCGGTCAATGAACCCAGCTTCGGCAGTCCCAAGGGTCAGTGTGACTTTACCCATTTGCGGTTCAGCACGCCATTCCCACACCACAGGCACACCACTTTCGGCATTCAGAACATTACTTTGCAAATACGCACCAGTGCGTTCGTGCTTGAGCAGCACTTGCACTCGGTAGCCCTCCTCTATCCAATTCTTGGCATCCTCAGC
>JBEGTV010000363.1:0-3477 GCA_041179225.1 Deinococcota bacterium
AACATGGCTGCGTAACCACGTCCGCTCGAGCCACCAAGCAACCAAGTCCAAGAATCGTTACTCGAGAAGTACGGCTTAAAAACCAAATCGGCAAGTGGACCCGCAATAATAAATGCCATTGGACTCGTAATCTGCGCGATTTGCCGCCGTGCCGCAAAGACACGTCCTTGAATATCTGGTGGGGTTTTAGACTGCCAAATACTCTGGCTCGAACCGTTTAAGACAGGCATCAAGAAACCCGCAAAGAAATTAGCCAACATCCAAATTGGAACACTTTGCGCCACACCAAATAAAGCTGTACCAATCAAACCAGAAAAACCAATTCCAGCAAAAACCCCATGCACTCGAGGACGCAAACCGCCCGTGCTGGTCATGTAAAATCCACCCAGCAAGACCCCCACGCCAAAACTCGAGGCAATAATACCGACTGCATTTGGATCAGTGCTTCGGGATAAAATTAGAGGCACTTGCAGATTTTGGATAATCCCAAGCAGGAAATTCACACCCGAAAAAGTAATCAGTAAACTGAGTAACCCCGGTCTCGAGGTGATGAACTTAAAACCATCTCTGGCTTGAGCCAGTACCCCGCCCTGCATCTTTGAGCCGATAACCGACTGGGTTGGCGGCGGAATCCGAATCACAAACAGCGTCAAGAACTCAAATGCAAAACTCGCCAAATCAATCAGTAAAACCCCAGCGATGCCAATACTCGAGACCAGTAACGCCCCAGCAATCGGGGCGATTAAATCCCCTACCCCACCAGAAATTGCGTACAACCCGTTCGCTTGACCAAGTTGATTTGGTGGCACAAGGACACTCATGCTCGAGGATTCGGCTGGCCACTGAAAAGTTTCGGCGGCACTAGAAACCGCCAGCAACCCAAGAATAATTGGCAGATTGGTCTGACCACTCGAGATGACAAAAAACTGTGCCAGCGTTACTACGGTATGAACACAATTAACCAAAATCATCACGGTACGGCGGTCAGTACGGTCAACAATCACCCCAGCAATTGGAGCAAGCAACACACCCGGTAAAAAACCCGCCAAAGCCGTTAAATAAAGTGGGGTCGCCAAACCTGTTTCTTTGTACAACCAAATGCCAAAGGCAAAAATCGTTAGTCTCGAGCCAAAACCAGAAATACTCTGCCCAAGCCACATGGTTAAAAAAGTGCGCCCACCTGCACTCGAAAGTAGTTCTTTCATTCTTCAGCAACTTTCTTATCACGCTTACGGTTGTAGCGGCGTTCATTGTCATGGGTTTGGACAGGTCTCGAGACGATGTGACCAAGAATTGGTTTGGGTTTCTCGAGAACAATTTTTAGTTTTTCGAGGTCGGTTTTTTTGACTTTCTGCCTAGCCATAAGCGTAGTGTAATTGGTTTAGAGCTTTCAGGGATATTGTGCAAATTACTTAGAGGAAAAGAGGATTCTGGATTGCTTTGTCTCACAGGTGAACACAAGGTTCACCCCTACAAAAACCTGTTACAATTACAAATCATGTATTTAGCTTTAGACAATCGGTATAACACCATGAAATACAATCGGGTCGGCAAAAGCGGACTACAACTGCCTGCGATTTCACTTGGGCTTTGGCATAACTTTGGTGGCGTGGACACGCTCGAAAACAGCCGAGCGATGCTGCGCCGTGCTTTTGACCTTGGGATTAACCATTTTGATTTGGCTAATAATTACGGCCCTCCTCCGGGCAGTGCCGAAGAGAACTTTGGACGAATTTACCAAGATGACTTTAAGCCTTACCGTGACGAGTTAATTCTCTCGAGTAAAGCGGGTTACTTAATGTGGGCAGGGCCTTACGGCGAATGGGGCAGCCGCAAATACCTAGTCGCCAGTTGTGACCAAAGCCTAAAACGCATGAATGTGCCTTATGTGGATATTTTTTATTCGCATCGTTTTGACCCGAACACACCTTTAGAAGAAACCATGCAAGCCCTTGATTTTATTGTTCGCAGTGGACGCGCCTTATATGCTGGCATCTCGAGTTACAGCCCAGAGCAAACCAAAGAAGCTGCTAAAATTTTGGGTCAACTTGGTACACCGTGCTTAATACACCAACCGAATTACCATATGTTTGACCGTTGGATTGAAAATGGATTAACCGATGTGCTACATGATGAAGGCATTGGTTCAATCGTGTTTTCGCCGCTCGCACAGGGTTTACTCTCGAGTAAATACTTACAAGGCATTCCTGAAGGCTCGAGGGCAAGTACAGCCCATGGATTCTTAAGACCAGAACACATCACCGACCTAAAACTCGAGAAGGTCAGACAGTTAAATGCCATCGCTCAAACTCGAGGGCAGACACTGGCACAAATGGCATTGGCTTGGGTGCTGCGTCTACCCGAAGTCAATTCAGCACTGATTGGCGCAAGTAAAGTCTCGCAAATCGAAGATGCCGTTGGCGCACTCGAGAATTTAGATTTTAGCAATGCCGAACTCGAGCAAATCGAAACGATTTTAAAAACATAATAAAGGGCAGAATACTCTGCCCTTTATTCACTCGAGATTATTTTTTCTTAGAGACAATGTAAACCTTGGTCATTTTACTTGGAACGGCGGGTGGTTCGCCTTTATTCAGGGCATTCAAGGCTTTTTCACCCTCGAGTAATCGCCCAAAAATCGTGTGCTTGCCGTTTAAGTGCGGGGTTGGAACGAAGGTAATAAAAAATTGGCTGCCATTGGTGGCAGGTCCAGAATTCGCCATTGCCAACAAGTTTTTCTTATCAAAGGTCAGTTTGGTTCGGAATTCATCACCAAATTTGTAACCGGGGTCGCCAGTGCCAAGACCAAGTGGGTCGCCAGTCTGTGCCATAAAATCTGGGATAATACGGTGAAAAATAATGCCATCGTAAAATTTATTGCGGGCTAAGAAGACAAAGTTGTTGACGGTCACAGGGGTGTCATCTTCAAATAAATCCACGATAATTCTGCCCTTGTCGGTTTCGATCACCGCACGGTAATCGGTGTTATCGGCGAGAACATATTTGGAGGACTTAAAGGTGGTGATTCGGGTTTTACTTAAATCCGGCTCGAGCTTAAAACCAGCCGGTACAAATGGTTTTGCGCCTTGCGCCAAAACTCCAGAGACAGCAACTCCTGTAACTGCCAAGCCAAGTAACCAATAAGAAAATGTTTTCATCGTCTGCTATTCTAAACTTCAAAAGCCTAGAATGTTACAAGCCAAGATGAGGAAAAGTTTAAGGTTTCTTTGCATTGTTGCAATTGGGTGTGGCAGACTGTTCGAGAAAGACAGGTTATGATATATTTAACCTAGTTAAATAATTTTTTCAAGCTGGCTTAGGAGGGGTTCTATGTACAAAGGTCGAGAAGGGCAATGGGCATTTTTTCTGCATCGCTTGTCGGGCGTTGCCATTTTGTTGTATCTGATTATGCACACCGTTTCAATTGGTTCAACCATGCTGGGCGAGGAAGTGTATGGCGCAGTCCACAAGGTTTAT
>JBEGTV010000364.1:0-3476 GCA_041179225.1 Deinococcota bacterium
TGTGCTTCGTTACCTCAAACCCCTACTTTAAGTGTATTAAGACTTTTCTTGTTAAGGTTGCCACATCTTGATTAGGCTGCATTCAATAAGGCTATGTGAATGTAAGATGAGCTACTAACCCGATTTTCAAAATTTACTCTGCGTAAAGGCTAGTTATTGCGTGAACGATTGCATCGGGTGATTGAACTTGCTCGAGCGCGTGAGGAGAACAAAGCTGATGCTTGAAACACCATTTGATTACCCCGCACTACTTGCTGACCTAAAAACTCAGATTCGTACTGCCCGTACCAAGGCTGCTCTCGCCGTCAATAGAGAATTGGTTTTGTTGTGCTGGAGCATCGGAAAGCAGATTCTCGAGCAGCAAGCCCTTCAAGGTTGGGGCGCAAAAGTCATTCAGCAATTGTCTGGGGATTTGCGTCTCGAGTTTCCAGATATGCAGGGTTTATCGCGCACCAACTTGCTGTACATGCTGGCATTTGCCGAAGCGTATCCGAATTTAGAATTTGTCCGACAGGTTGTTGGACAATTACCTTTCTTGACCATAAGACGCACCTGACGGGCATGGTCGCTGGGGTCATAACGTGCGCTTGCTCGACAAACTCGATTCCCTCGAGATACGCGAACGGTACGCCAAAGCCTGTATCCAAAATGGCTGGTCAAGACCAATCTTAGAGCTTCAAATCGAAATCAAATTGCATCAGCGCCAAGGACAAGCCGTAGCACAACTCGAGGCACTGCTCGAGAACAATCCTCAAAATGTTGCGGATACGAAATTTGGCATTTGAGCTTGAGTCCCAGCAAGCCTTGCGGTTTCTCGAGAATTTCGACAAACCGCAAGGCTTGGGTTTAGAGCGTCTGCACGTGGCAGAAATCTGTGTCAGCACACAAACCTATTGAGACGGTTGTTTTGTAGCTGCCTTAGAATACTTTATAAGACGAACAGATTGATAAATCTTGTAAATTTTCACTAGATATGCTATTTTCACTACCGTAGTGAAAAACGATGATTCGGTGAAAATTCTTGATTTTATTGGAAAGGCAAAAGAAGCTCTGGACAAGTTTCTTAGGCAAGTTCCTCGGTTAAAAGTAACATCAAATCTGGCATTAAAACTCATCAGCACAATAGACTATATTGACTATGGATTTGATTTTTCATTTGAAGTTACCGATAAAACCACACTTTGGACAATCCTTGGATTCGCAAAAAACACGAGCCACCCAAGTCGCTTAATAAATGCACTGTTGAAGTTTGCAAATTTAAGCAAACTCGGAAAAGTATATGTTGTCCTTGTCGTTCCGTGGATGTCAGAAAAACTCGAGTCCCAATGTCTCGCGCTTGGACTTGGCTGCGTAGATTTAGAAGGCAACGGTGTACTGCGTTTTGGCAATATGTTCGCTCGTAGCACAGGTAAGCCACCACCAAAACAAGAAATCCAGAGCCTCAAAAGCCTTTTCTCGAGTAAAGCCACCCGTGTGCTGAGAATCTTGCTGCGTGACCCCAAGCACTTTTGGCGCACTCAACCACTGGCTGATGCAGCCGAAATCAGTCTTGGGTATGTGCATAAAATTTCAATAGCACTTGAAGAACGCGGCTGGCTCGAGAAAACCCGCCAGGGTATTCGCTTATCGCATCCCAAAGACCTACTCGAGACTTGGCAAAACAGTTACACACCATTACCAAGAGCCATGTTTTATACACTCAAACACGGTAAAAACCTGCAAGAAAGTTTGCTTGGTAACGATGGTCAGCATTGGATTTACGCTGGACTGAGCGCGTCAGATTGGTTAGCGCCTTTGGTTCGACAACCCAACCTGCAAATCTTGGCAGACGAAATAGGTATTGCACAACTCGAGACCAGATTGGAATTGAAACCAGTCAGTAGTGGTTTTAATGTGGTAATTTTTCTTGACCAAGAATCCAATATCCTGCGAGACCGATTTGAAGTTGCCTCTGGCATTTGGACAAGCAGCCCCGTTCAGACGTACTTAGAACTAGCCAACGGCAATGACCGAGCGCAAGAAGCAGCACAGCATTTGTTCAAAGAACGCATTGCACCTGCATGGGAAACCATATGACCCAAGAACCCAAAAGTGCTTTAGATTACAACAACCGCGCCACTCGAGCCATAAAAATGGTTCTGACTGAACTGGGACAAATCTTAGGCGAGTACAAAGATGGTTTGGTCTTGGTTGGTGGCGCAGTACCGTGGTTATTGTTACCCGATGCCGAAACACCCCATGTTGGCACAGTGGACATAGACCTTGCTCTAAACCCAAAGAAACTGGAAAACGAAGGGCGCTACGCAGATCTGATTCGTTTGCTCGAGTCTGCTGGCTACCAGAGAAATCAGGACGACCAAAAAGCCTTTCAACTGCGTAAAAACGTTGAACTGGACGAAGGTGATCCTGTCCCTGTAACCATTGACTTGCTTAAACCCAACAAACCAAAAACCAAGAAGAACAGACCACCCCTGATTTCAGGGTTACGGATTCAAGATGTACCAGGCGTAGAATTCGCCCTTGATGATCCGCAATGGTTGACCATAGAGGGGAACATGCCCGATGGTCGCAGCAACACAGTGCGTTTATTGATTACGGGCTTTGCCGCTTTTCTGGTGATGAAAGGCTATGCTCTTGAAGGTCGTGACAAGCCCAAAGATGCTTATGACATTTACTTTGTGATCAAAAACCATCCGCAGGGTATCGAAGCGCTTGCTGCACTTTGCGAACCTTTAATGGCGTTCGAGGAGGCAAAACGAGGTTTTCTGCACATCGCCAATAAATTCGCTGTTCTCGAGGGGTACGGGGCGCAAACCGTGCGCTCGTTTTTGAGTGATACCTTCACCAGCCCCGAAGAAGCCGATTTTGTGCAACGCGATGCGTATGAGCAAGTCCAGACTTGGCTGAAAACCTTGGGTTTGGTGAATGGCTAACCTCATTCAATGTCATCTTTGATTTGATGAAATCGTCAAAATAGACCCGTTTCCATACTTTACAAATGTATATTTTTCGTGACCTTTCCATGACCTGAAACCTAAGTACAGTCAGGTAGCTCAAGGGACGCTCGAGTAAAATAAGCCCATAAACAAGAATAGTTCGGTAAGCGGAAGTATTGCGCGGTAGCCAATTTCTGCGGCTGTTAACCGATCGGTCGTAGGTTCGATCCCTACCTTCCGAGCCAAGAGAAAATCCTGTCAATGACAGGATTTCTTTTTTAAACCTGATTTGGTAGCACAAGTCAAACCTAAATTGGTGGCTCGAGTCAAGCCCAACTACTGCACTTTCAAACTCTACGCTGGGATACCCATGCTTCGCGGAGCAAGTCCAGAGCCAATGAACGAAATCCTTACACCGTTAGTGACTGCCTTAAAATCGGAAGCTGAACTGGTGTTTGGGTTAGATAATGTTTCCTGTCAATGGTACAAAGCCCCGCATAGGTTGGCTGAACTAGCCCTACATAGGTTGGCTGAACTAGC
>JBEGTV010000365.1:0-3463 GCA_041179225.1 Deinococcota bacterium
GAAGCTCAGCCGTTAAATCCACTACAGCCGTGTCATAGACCACAACTCGAGTTCGCACAGCAGGCAGACTGGCTAGCACCGCACCAAACACACCAGCATAGACCACACTTGAACCCATCGAGCCGCTTTGGTCTAGGCACAAAATAATGTCGCGCAGGCTCGAGCGTTTGCGTCCATAACCGATTTTGATTTCTGGCACAATACTTTGGTAATCAGGTTGGTAGTGCTTTAAGTTAGCGCGAATGGTTCTGTTCCAATCCATTTCGGTGTGCTTTGGGCGGCGATTGCGAATGGCACGGTTAAGGCTGCCAATCACGGCTTCTCGAGTTTTCTCAGCAAGTTTTTTCTCGAGTTCATCCACAACTTTACGCACAATCAGCCGAGCAGTTTCTTTGGCTTTTTGCGGCATGATGTTTTTTAGGGCTAATAACGTACTGACCATATGCACATCTGGTGTGACTGCTTCCATCATCTCTGGCTCGAGCAGCATTCGCTTTAAGCCAAGGCGCTCAAAAGCATCGCGCTGCATCACCCGCACCACACTACTCGGGAAGAATTCGCGGATGTCACCAAGCCACCGAGCCACTTTGGGCTGGGATTTACCCTTACCGACATTGTTACGATTCTTTTCTTTATCTTCGGGCGACATGGGCTTACTATCCCCATCACCGTATAAAGACTCGAGGGCGAGGTCTAGGCGTTGGTCAGCAGCCCCACAGCTACCGCAGGATTCATCGGCGGCACTCCCCAGCAGCAAACGCCAACGGCGAATGCGTTCAGTCTCGAGATTACTCATGTGTCATTCCTACAGCTTCCAAGAGGGCTTTTTCGACTTCTTTTAGGAGTTCTGGAGGCAACTGTCCAATAACATCCCGCAATTTGCTACGGTCAAGCACTGTGACCTGATGACAAATCAGGTAACTATCCATTTGTAAACCTACCGTATTTTTTGGAATGCAGACAATACTTGGACTGAGTTTTGACTTAGAGCTAATCGGAATCACAATCAAAGAATGCCAATGCTTAGCCTGATTAAAGCGGTCATTGGAAATAAGTAAGGCAGGGCGAAAACCATGTTGTTCCGAACCAGAACGCGGTTCAAACAAAGCCCAAATCACATCACCGCGTTGCACGAGCAAACTCCTGACGCAAATGAAGCGGTAAGTCTGCCTCGAAATCGGCGGGTTCACGCCTAACAACTTCTGCGCCGGCGGAAGCCACACCAGGATCAAAATCTAACTCTGAACCTGCCGCATCATCAATAAAAGCCTGCAAAGCCGCATCAACTCGAGCGCGTTCCAACAACCGCAACTGCCCCTCAATTGCCACTCGAGCCACTTCAGTCGCTGGACGTTGCAAATACTGCGCCTCGAGTTTTAAGCGCTCATAGACTTCGGGCGAAAGCGGAACGTGGAAGTTTTGTTTATTGCCGGTGATTCTTGGCATGGTATTCTCCTTGGCATTTAATTATGGCATAAAATAATGGCATCACTCGAGACCAGAAATCAACCTCACTCGAGACCAAAAATCAACCTCACTCGAGACTCCAATCAATTGGGGTTTTTAGGGCAGCATTGATTTTAGAAAACGGCTTTGAGCCAAAAAAACCTGCTTTAGCTGACAACGGCGAAGGATGAGCGCTTTGAATGACCGTGTGCTTTTTAGTATCTATCAACTCGAGTTTCTTTTGGGCATGAGCGCCCCACAACACAAACACCACAGGGTCAGACTTTGCGCTAACCGCTTTGATTATTGCATCGGTGAAATCCTCCCAACCACGTTTTTTATGCGAAGCTGGTTCATGCGCTCGCACCGTCAGCACCGTATTGAGCATCAACACACCTTGCCGCGCCCAAGACTCGAGAAAACCATGTTTTGCCCGTGGTACACCTAAATCCGACTCGAGTTCTTTGTACATATTGACCAAACTTGGTGGAACTTTAACGCCACGCTGCACACTAAAAGCTAAACCATGTGCCTGACCATCATCATGATATGGGTCTTGACCAACAATTAGCACCCGCAGTGCCTCAAACGGTGTGAACTCGAGTGCCGAAAAAACCTCGGATTCAGGTGGGAAAACCTGATGTGCTTTGCGTTCCGACTCGAGGAACGCTTCGAGTTTAGCCATGTACGGTTTAGAAAATTCTGGCTCGAGAGCGGTTTGCCACGATTGCGGGATTTGGGATTTCAGGGACATGGTTTTCTCCTTCAGCATTAAATTCCTAGCATTTGGTGAATTAACCCAATGACTTGTTCGGCTCGAGATTCGTCTATGTTTTGCGTGGCTCGAGAAGTGGATAATTGGTTTGGGGTTTTAACTTTTTTGCCAATGTCGTACCGTTCGCTCACTTCAAAACTCGAGAAGGTTCGGCGCATCAGGGGTAAAATGGCGATGAAGGCTTCGGGCGTGAGGTGTTGCACCCATGAATCCAGCACACCAAACAGAGCATCATCGTGAACCAAGACCAAGCCAGAGCCGCGCAAGAAACCGTCTGTCCATGCTGCCACTTCGTTTGGGTCGGTGGCAATACCAGCCACATAGGATAAGCGCTTGGCAGTATCCTCGGGGGTGTAGACACCCGCCTCGAGCAATAAACGCACAGAACGGCCCGCAATTAAACCATGCAGCCCATGCTGAACTGCCAAGACCCCAAGCACATTACGCCATTCTGTTAGTAAATCAGGCTGCTCAAGGGTAGCAATGGCAGCATGAAACTCGAGGATTCTGGGGTAGAGGTCTCCAGCCGCTTCATCCGATAAACTGGCACAGGTGTTCGGTAGACCAATACAGATTCTTAAGACCAAACCAGATACAACACCTTGCAGCATGGTTGAATCAAATTGACGAACACTGCCGTAACGTTGCACTCGAGCAAGCGGTGGTACTGCCATCATCAGGTGGTTGATGTCCGCGTCCTGTGCTGCTGCCGCTTCGAGCCGCGTTAAGACCAATTGGGCGGCGTTGGGCAAATTAGAAAGCAATACATCATCAAGTAAACCCGTGAGGCTTGGTAAATGACTGGTCAGGCTCGAGATTTCATGGACTTTTTGGGTAGCGGCTTCTAAAACACTCGAGCCGAACATTGAGGCTTCGATTAACCGCACCGCAAATTCTGGATGCCATTGGACACGCCACCCTTCTTTGAATGTTCCCTTGCCACTCGAGCCGACAACTTCGCCCCACGGCACACCAAGCAGCCGCAAACGGTGCAACAGTACGCTGCGCTCGAGGTCATTGGGGGTTCGCAAATCAAACTCTACATTCTTCGCAACTGCATCGGGTTTGAAACGCAAGCGCCTCTGCTCTGCCTCGAGATTCTGCACCAATGGCACAGTTGGCGTAGAATCTGGAACAGCCCCAAGAGTCTCGGCTAAAATCAATTTATCCCGAATCAACTCGAGTGGCAAATCCGAATCCCAAGCCAATAATGCCCTCGAGACTTCATTCATCTCGTCCAAG
>JBEGTV010000366.1:0-3455 GCA_041179225.1 Deinococcota bacterium
AACGCGGTGAAACGATTGGCGAAGTTGTTTTTAACACCAGCATGACTGGTTATCAAGAAATCATGACTGACCCTTCGTATAATGGTCAGATTGTCTGCATGACCTACCCGCACATTGGAAATTACGGCATTACGGTTTACGACATGGAAAGTAATAAACCCTATGTGCGTGGTTTTATTGCTAGAGAATTCACGAAGCACCACTCGAATTTTAGGGCAACCGATGCCTTAGAGAGCTTCACCAAGCAACATGGTGTGGTCAGTATCGAAGGTATAGACACCAGAGCTTTGGTGCGTCGTTTGCGCGAAGGTGGCGTGGTCAAAGGCGTGGTTTCACACCGTTCTTACACCCACCCCGAAGACCCATTTGGAGAATTTAGCCCCGAAGAAGAATCGCGGCTTGTGGCTCGAGCCAAATTCCATGATGATATTGACGGGCGCGACATGATGCCCGAAGTGACCACGCAAATTCCGTATGTTTATCCAACTTTAGAAAAAGGCAAACGCATTGTCTTTATGGACTTTGGAATTAAACACATGATTATTAAAAAACTAGCGGGTATTGGCGCAGAAGTGATTGTTGTGCCAGCCAGCACCACCCCAGCCGCGATTATGGCACTGCATCCACAAGGTTTATTTTTAAGCAACGGTCCTGGCGACCCAAGCGCCCCAGCTTATACCCATGATACAGCCTGGAAATTACTTGGTTTACTGCCAACCTTTGGGATTTGTCTCGGGCATCAGATTCTTGGGCTTGCGGTGGGTGGCAAAACCTTTAAGATGAAATATGGTCATCGGGGCGGCAATCAACCGGTCAAGAACCTAATCAACGGTAAAGTCGAAATCACCAGTCAAAATCATGGTTATGCAGTAGATGCCGAAACCGTCAAAGACCATTTTATGACCACCCATATTAACTTAAACGACAATTCACTCGAGGGCATGGCGCACTTGCGCTACCCAGTTTTTAGTGTCCAGTACCACCCAGAAGCCAGCCCGGGACCACACGATAGTTTCTATTTGTTCCAGCGTTTTATCGAAGAAGTTAATGTTTTTAGTGGCTCGAGTGGACAACCTGTCGAAAAATCTGCCAGTGGTTTATACGGAATCTAACGCCAGTTCGCCGTGGAATTTAACGCCAATTCTCGAGTTCGCGTTTTGCGCGTTCAAATTGCCTGCGTTCGGCAGCATCAATCACTTCAAGTTTAATGGCAGTCTCGAGTTCGCGTTTAGCCCGTTCACGGTACTTTTGTTTATCCAGCACCAAAAATGCCAAAGCCGTTTCGACCCGCACCAAAATGCGTTTCGGAGCGGTTTTTATGGCGAGTTCTAAAAGTTCCACTGCTCTGTCCCCATTTGCACCGTAAATCCAGCCAATACCCCGAGAAGTCATTTCGGCGTGCCAACGCCCCAAGACAACCATGGCAAACCAGTGCTTGGGGTTTAAGTCTAAGGTAAGGTTTAAGTTATCGCGGATTTGACTCGGTACACCTGTACTAATCGCATAACTTGCATCGCGCAAGTTGGCTAATTGCCCTACTGCCACAGCAATTTCAAAGTACCCATCGGCGTTTTTAGGGTTTAATAGCACCGCTTTACGGGCATACCGTTCGCAAGTGCTATAGAGTTCATCGCGTTCGTCTCGAGGGCGAGAAGAAGCAAACTCGGCAAGCGAACGAGCCGCAAAAGAAAACCCTGCGGAGGTCTCGAGGGTTGCCGCCATTTGTGAAGCCCGAAGAAATTCGCCTTTAACATATAACTCTTTAGCATCGTCTAAATCAGCAGCCAAGACTAAACTCGAGAACAACAATAATAATAAAAAGCGCATGGGTTTAGTTTAACTCATCCAAATGGGTTTTCAGTTTGGCGATTTTCGCCTCGAGTTTTGGTAATTCCCGACCTGCTTTTTTCTCTAAGTTTAGGTAGGTTTCAAACACCCCAAGCGCTTCACGACGGCGATTGGCGGCAATTAGTAAATCCCCAAGGTGTTCGTTTTGATCAAAATAATGTTCAGTTGTATCTGGATGCTCAAGCAGTTTTTGTTTAATACTTTCGATTCGCGCTCCGATAGCGCGGTAACGCAAGACGCGCTGACGAATAAAAAACCATGCCAGTACCAGTATTGCACCTAAACCAGCCGCCACAATACTGACCGATTGCGGAATCCCATTGGCATTGGCGACCCGCACCAGCACTGGAAAAGCCAGTCCAAGAATCACCAGTACCGCCAGAAGTGCGGCGTAATTCATACCAGCCCACCGTTCCAAATCAGCACTTCGCGTCCTCGTTCCTTAAATCCTAATGAACTATAAAACTCAAATTGCCGAGGCTCGAGGTCTGGTTGGGTCAGCAAGTACAGCGCAATCACATCACCGCGTTCACGGCACTCATGAACAATCGCTTCTAATAACTTTGGCTCGAGTTGCCCAGCAAATTCGGGGATGGCATGAAGTTCTTCAATCGTGCAACGCCAACCCAAACGCACCGGACGGGCTTGGAAGGTTACATGGGAAAAACCAACTAAGGTGTTACTAATAAAAGCCAAGTAAATGGTGCTGTCATCATCAAATAAGGCTTGTTCGAGCAGTTCGCGTAAACGCATCGGGTCGCTTGCAGCTGGAATTCCAGTCCAAGCCAAACAAAGCGCCAACCACGTCTCGAGATCGCGTTTTAAGGCACGACGAATTTCAACAGAACCCTGCATTGCTTATCCTTAAACCGAAGGGGCAAGAATCCGTCCGCATGACTGGCATTTCACTGGAAATTGCCCCGCCCGAATGCGCTGCACCAAATTCGGAGTGAGTTGCACTTTACAACCCCCGCACTTGCCCGCCACAACTTTGACAAAACCAATGCCTTTTTTGGCTTTTCGCACTTGGTCATAATCCTTTAAGACTTTTTCGTCCACACCTACCGCTAGGGCATCGCGCTTGGCTTGTTGGACTTGGTACTGTTTTTGTAATTCTTTGATGCGGTCATCATCCAAACTCTCTAAATGCGCTAACTTAGGCTCGAGTTCATCAAGTTCAACCCCAATATCCTCGATTTGAGCGTTTAAGTCGTCTAACTTTTCGGTAAGCGGCAAAGTATCATCGGTCAGGTCATTGATTTCATCGCGCAAAGAAATTGCTCGACTATGATACTGCCCTTGTTCTTTAGCACTGGTTGAATGCTGTTGGTCGTGTTCAGCACGTTTTAATTGCTCACCCAATGCAGCCAGTTCAAGTTCAGCTTCGGAGAGTTTACGGCGCACCGCTAAATGCTCTTGACGTAGCTTCTCGAGTTTGCCATTTAATCTGATTTTGTCATCCCGAGCAGCTTTTAACTCACCAGGAATACTATCTTCGTCAAGTCGTAGCTTGTCTAAATCCAAGTCCATCGCTTGAATCGTGCCGAGGAGTTCGAGCGCGTTCACTTTCCTATCGTACACATTTTTAGGGTAAAAATGCGAATTTA
>JBEGTV010000367.1:0-3454 GCA_041179225.1 Deinococcota bacterium
CTTAGGATTTCTGCTACCTCGAGTTCATCGGCTTCGAGCATCTGGGCAATCAGTTGTGTGTCCAGCCTACCGACTACGGCATACGCTCGCTTGTATCGCTGTAAATCGGGTTGGTTTTTGGGTTCGGATTGCCACAACAAGGCTTTAGTGGCGGGAAGCGGTTCTGCCCCTAATTCGCGTTTCAACACCAACTTGAGTTGCGTAAACACCTCCCGAGCCGCAACTTGGTTATTCTGATCCAAATAAGCACCTATCAGCAATTGGGCTGCGCTTTCATGCAGAGGCTCAAAGGTCAAAAGTTGCTCAAGCAGCGCAATTCGGGCTTGCCCTTGGCTTTCTTGAGCAGCCTGCCATAATATTCGGCGTTGTTCTAAACGCATTTTTTCGCGTTGCAAACCCAACCATTCTAAGCCTTCGTCAGACAACAGTCCTTCCATGCCTTGCATCAATTCTTGGGGTTGGTCGGTGGTTAAAAATTGTGGATTAGCCAAACTCAGTTTTTCATCGGATACCAACCAATCTTTAGCTTTAAACAATTGACGCAAAGTGTAAATCGCTTGCCGAAGATTCTGTGCTGCTTCACGTCCCCAAAGGTAACGCTCGGCTTGGACGCGAGTTAAACCCGTTGGATAATGTGCTGCAATTAAGGCAAGTAATGCCGCAGGTTTTCCCTTAACCTCGAGTTTTTGCTCCAAGTAACTAAATTGTGGTGTTCCAATCAATAAGACTTGCAGCACAACTAAGATTATACAATTTGCGTACAGGGAAAATGCCTTGAAACCCCGAGTAAACATTGTAAGATACACCCATGTTGTTCCACGATGCGTTCTACCGATTTGTCGGTATCAAAAACCCCGAAGAAACCCGAGGATACCTCGAGGACATCTGTCAAACGGCTGGGGTACTTGGTACAATATTACTGGCTACCGAGGGCATCAACGGAATGCTCTGCGGCTCGCGTGAGGCTTTACAATTGGTGCGGGACGCGCTCGAAGCAGATAAAAATTTCCAGAACCTTTTTTATAAGCGCACCGCTTGCAGTCAGCAAGTCTTTAAGCGCCTAAAAGTTAAAGTTAAGCCCGAAATTGTGCCGCTTGGCATTGACGGCATAGACACCCAGAATTTTAAGGGAACAGATGTTTCGCCGCAACAGTGGCAAGAATTACTCAAACGCGATGACGTGATTTTAATAGACAATCGCAACAGCTTTGAATTTGAACTCGGGCATTTTAAGGGCGCAATCAACCCAAACATCGAGCATTTTAGGGACTTTGCTGATTACTTAGAATCTCACCTCCCCGAGTGGCAAGCCCAGAATAAGACCGTGGCGATGTACTGCACCGGTGGGATTCGCTGCGAAAAAACCACGGCTTGGCAAGCCATGCGCGGCTTTAACATTTTGCAACTCGAGGGCGGGATACTGAACTATTTTCAAAGCATCGAAAACGCCGAAGATGATTACGATGGCACTTGCTTTGTCTTTGATGCCCGCGAAGTGCTGGACACCAAAAACCAAGAAGCCCAGATTTACGACACTGATTTTGTCAGCAACACCGCACGGTTATTTAGTTCGGCTCGAGAAAAATAATCTCATCAACTGATTTTATACTGCCCTTGTGATTCGCCCAACCAAGATTTTATTGGCAACCCGAGCTTTGCTTGGGTTGTTGATGCTTTGGTTCGGCACACACCATCTTGCGCCCGGTTTTGAGCAACATATTTTACAAATCGGTTTGCATTCGCATACGGCTGACCAAGAAACACTGCAATGGTCAGAGGCTCATCCACACCCAGAACATTGTGATTTCTGCAACGCCTTTGGTTTTCTTGGCGTAACCCTAGCTAATCCACTGCCCAGAGCAAGTAACAAGAAAAACTTAAACTCGAGTTTCCAATTTCAGTTTGTGGCTGAGATACCCCAGACACGTTTGGCTCGAGCGCCACCACCTTGAAAGGTCTTAGCCCTTAAAAATAATACCGAGGCTCGTGCCGACCTCGGGTTAGTCAGCCAAGTCTCCCCTGCTGCTACACTCGAGTTAAAACTTAAGGAGAAGTTACCGAGCAGTTGGTACGCCGTGATGTACCGAGTTCTTAGTGTGGATGGTCACATCACCACAGGTCAATTTGCTTTCAAGTACCAGTAAAAGGAAATCATGAAAAAAGTATTGTTTGTTGCGTTCATAACACTGCTCGGGCTGAGCTTAGCCCATTCAAAACCAATCAAAATCGTTCCAGCCAACGGCTCGAGTGTCAAAAGTGTAAGCAGTGTCAAAATCACCTTTGATGAAGCCATCGAAGCTGGTTTTAGTACCTTCAAGGTTTACCCATACACTGGTGCTTTAACTGCCTCGGCAATGAACGCCTTTAGCGACACAAAACTCAAACTCAAAAACGACACAGCAACTCGAGCCGACATAAGAACCACAAGTGTAGGCACAACCAAAACAATTGAAATCAACTTGAAACCCAAACTTAAAGCTGGCACTTACCTTGTAATGTGGCGCATCCTTGGCACGGATACACACGGTATAAATGGAAATTCGTACTTTAGAATCAAGCCCTAGACAGTAAAAAATTCAGCCCATGACTCGAGACGGAAATTAGGTTATCATCTCAGGTCATGCGATTTTTTGTCCTTATTCTTTTTTTATTGGTCTCGAGCCTCGCCGATGCCAAAAGCGCTTCTGAAGCTCGAGTGGTCAGCCTGATCAATACTTTTAGAGCATCTGGCGCTCGTTGCAACGGTGCTGGCGGGGTCAAACTTAGCCCCATGCGTTGGAACAACACGCTTGCCAAAGCTGCCAAAACCCATGCCCTAAACATGGGCAGTAAAAAATTCGTTTCGCATTATTACCAAGGCATTGGACCCAGAACCCGAATCACAAGAGCGGGTTATTCGTACTCGAGAATGTCTGAGATTATTTTTCTAGGTAGCGGCGGTGCGTCTCGAGCCGTCAATTGGTGGAAAAACTCGAGAATCCACTGTTGGGCAATCTCCAATCCGCTTTATACCGAGGTCGGCGCAGCCCAATACAACGGTGCTTGGGTTGTCGTCATGGCAAGACCAAAATGACCCAGCAGTTTAAGATTTATGCAGATCAGGGCGGGCATAAAACCCGCCCCTACGGTTGGATTGCACATATTGTGTCTAATCGTAGGGGCGACCCTTGTGGTCGCGCTCTGAAACAGTATTTTTCTTCAATCTGCTTTGGTTCTCTTTCTTTTTTGCTTTTGCCTTTCTAAGCCCTATGGAAGAACTTCACGGACGCATCCCACCACATAACCTTGACGCTGAAGCCAGCGTGCTGGGAAGTATTTTACTTGATAACGAGGCGTACCATAGTTTAGAAGGGAACTTAAAACCCGACCAGTTTTACAAAGAAGCCAACCGCAAAATTTTTGCTGCTATTGAAAACCTGATCTCAAAAGGTAATCCTGCCGATTCAGTCACACT
>JBEGTV010000368.1:0-3448 GCA_041179225.1 Deinococcota bacterium
CCCCTCCGCGTCCACCAAAAAAGAAGGCAGCATATTGCAGCCTTCTTTTTTAGTGGTGCTGTACAATTTATACAATAGGCTTCAATGAATTGAAAATATGGTCATGCCAAAATCCTAGTTTGATTGACCGAATCTCTGAATTGCAATTGATACAATTCTTGGTATAAGCCGCCTTGGATTAGTAGGTCATTGTGCGATCCAAGGGCTGAAATTTTGCCGTTCTCGAGAACCGCGATTCGGGCTGCGTTTCTTATTGTGCTTAAACGGTGGGCAATCACAAAAGTAGTGCGTGACTTCATTAAACGCTCTAAGGCTTCTTGAACCAAAAATTCGGATTCGTTGTCTAAGGCACTGGTGGCTTCGTCCAAGATTAAAATTCGTGGGTTTTTAAGTATCGCTCTAGCAATGGCAATTCGTTGTCGTTGCCCACCTGATAATTTCATACCGCGTTCACCCACCACGGTTTCAAATCCCTGCTCAAGACGGTTAATAAATTCGGTGGCATTGGCGGCTTCGGCGGCTTCAAGTACTTCTTCATGCGAGGCACTGGCTCGTCCGTACTGAATGTTCTCGAGAATACTGCCACTAAAAAGCTGAGTCTCTTGTGGAACTACCCCAATTAAGCCTCGCAATTGTTCTAAAGACAGTTTGCGAATGTCCACTCCGTCTATTGATATTGTTCCAACCGTGACATCATAAAAACGGGCAATCAAGGATACCAAGGTGCTTTTCCCCGCGCCACTTGCACCAACCAATGCCAGCACTTGTCCAGATGGGACTTCTAAATTGATGTTCTCAAGAATCAATACTTCGCGGCTTTCATATTTGAAACTGACTTGTTCAAAACAAACCTTGCCTTGAACGTTTTGTAACTTGATTGGCTGACTGCTGTCGGCTAATTCTGAAGGTGTATCAAGAATTTCAAAAATCCGACTCGATGCACCAAGGGCTTCTTGAAATTGGGTAAAAATCCCGCTTAGGCTTGCCATTGCTGTGGATACTCCAAGAGCATAAAACATAAAGCTAATCAGTGCGCCGGGGGTTAAGTTGCCTTCGAGTGCTAATCTACCGCCGTACCACAAAAGCCCGCCTAGACTCGAGAAACCAATAAAAAGCATGGTTGCGCCAAACATAGAATTGAGCAGATTGCGTTTCATGGCGGTTTGGAAGGTGGCAAAAACACCACTGGAGTATTTTTCTTGCTCTAAGGCTTCATTGGTAAATGACTGCACCACTCGGATATTACTTAGGGCTTCTTCGGCACTGGCATTGGCGGCAGCGACTTTATCTTGAACTTCTTTACTTAAGGCACGTACTTTTCTGCCAAAATAAATCGCTCCAAAGACAATAAAAGGTGTAATCAATAAGGTGATTAGGGCTAAGCGCCAATTGGTCACAAACATCATCACGGCACTGCCAAGTAAAGAGATGATTTGACTAAAACCGTTGGCTAAGGCACTCGAGGCGACAGTTTGCACGGTAGACGCATCCGAAGTTAAACGCGAGGTTAATTCGCCGACCTTACGGCTTTCAAAAAAACCACTGGACAAAGAAATCAAGTGCTTATAGACACTCGAGCGTACATCTCGTACCACCGAAGTACCAACCAGAGCTAAGCCATAAGATTGTGCCGCACTAAATAAACCTTGTCCTAATGCCACCAGCACCAATAAAACCACGACTTGATCGAGTTGGGTTGTGTCTTTATTTTGAAGGTTTAAAAAACTCGCATCCACTAAGCGCCCCACAACTTGCGGGAAAACTAAGCCCAAACCACTCGATATGAGGGTTGCCAGTCCAGCCAACACCAACACGAGACGATACGGTTTTGAATACTGTAATAATCGTAAAAACTGTTGCTGAGAAGCCATGACTTTATACTAACTCGAGAATTAAGAAGCTGAAGTGAATATGTGTTCAGATGTCACGCTGATGTGGGTTCACATGTCACGCTGATGTGACGCAACATGTGAGAAAATCAACAGTAAGATAGAGACAAGAATTACTTTGACTTGATTCACAAGGCTGTAGCCCACCAGAAGTTCAAACTCGAGAGTATAAGCAGCAAAAGGAGAAATATGCGTTTAATTTGGTTATTAGCAATCATGCTGATTGGAATTACCTTCGCCCAAAGTGCATTTAAATTAGTAATCAACGGCAAGACTGCCTCGAGTGGCTGGATTACCTTAAACGGTAAAGCCTATGTGCCGATTGAAGCGCTCCAAAAAGCTGGTGTTGTGGTTAAGAAAACAGGTAACACATACTCGTTGACCTTACCTAAAGCAAGTTCAGCTAAACCTGTACCTAGCCCAACAACCGCCGTTCCTAAGCCAACGACACTGACATCTACGCCAATCGCCTCAGTCGTCAGTCCACCTGTGGTCTCCCCTGTTGCCCCAACACCCACACCTAACATTCCAGTAACCCCAACCAGCCCAGTTATTGGCGCGAACAATGCGACTGGTACTATGAAAATTGTGGTCAATAATGCCAATAAACCTGTTCTCGAGGGATGCGTGAATCAAAACCTAAACAACGGAGTTTGGATGATGCGAATTCTTAATACTGCGCCACTTGTACAAAATGGTAAAGCTGGGTACTTGGTGACGCTCGAGTACAGCAATATCAGTGCCAATGCGCTTTCTTTGTTTGAAACTGGTTTTTCTGATGGTGATGGTGGTGCGACTAATTTTACTTTGCGGTTAAATAATGGGGCTACCCTTGCTTCTGCCAACGCTGATGCCTTGTTTTTGTATAACCTTGTTCAACCCAACGGCAAAGTCACAGCCGATATTTTCTTTTTCTCGACAGAGTCCAGTTTGCCTTCGCCACAACTATTTATTGTCGGGCAGGAACGTCGAGTCAGTGGTTTTGGTGTAGCTGATGCCAGTTTACGTTTTAAGCTTGATTGCCGATGAAAATTCATATCGTCACGGTCGGCACACCCAAACTCGAGTATGCCAAATTGGGTTGTGATATGTATGCCATGCGTTTAGAGCGTTTTCATAAAATTCGTTTGACAAGGGTCAAGGATAGCAAAAAATCTGGTGTGGCAGCGATGCTTGAAGAAGGCAGTGCAATTCTCGAGGCAGTTGGTAAAGCCTATTTGTTTGCTTTAGACCCAAACGGGCAGCAATTGCTCACGCCTGCCCTTGCCCAATCACTCGAGACACTTGGTGTGGAAGGACAGGGTGAGCTAGCTTTTTGTATTGGTGGCGATGAAGGACTTTCTGGTGTGGTCAAAACTCGAGCCAATGTATTGTGGAGTTTAAGTAAGCTAACTTTTCCACACGACCTTGCCCAATTGATTTTACTTGAAGCACTGTACCGAGCCAGCACCATCAACGTTGGAGTGAAATACCATAAATGAGCTTATTCAAGGCTTTGATTTGGGTATTGGTAATACCAAATTTCTCGTTGCAGGGAAGTTGGAATTGGTATAGTTTGG
>JBEGTV010000369.1:0-3429 GCA_041179225.1 Deinococcota bacterium
CTGAGTAACCCATTGATACTCTGAATCGCAAAATCTGGGGTCGCACTGATATGAAGTCTTGCGTCGTCTAGTAAGGTATAAATAATTCGGTGCTGCTCGAGCCTTTGCTGCCATAATTGTTGTTGATGAATTCGTTGTTGTTGCAAAACCCAAGCCTGTTTGTAAATTCCGACCTAGCGAGGGGTTAGTGGATCGTTTAAGTACGACTTCAAATGTTGGTACAAAAGCGGTAAGAGACTAAACTCATTGGGATTTAACTGGTCAAAATCGATTTGTAATTTCCAACGCTGATAGATTTCAAATGCCACTTCTGGTTCAAAACAGCAGGTTTGTAGCAATAAGTTATTCATTTAACCTCGAGCGTTTCTCGAGCAGCCATTGACGCAATGTCTGAAAATACCCTTGGTGTACTTCGTCTCTATGGGTGCGAGTCATGTTGGACTGATGAATTCGTCGTTTAACCAAGCATTGTTCTAGTATCTCCATACCAATGCCAAGTTGTTGTACTCGAGCCAACCACAACATCGAATCACCACTGGGCAAAAGTGGAAATAATCCTGCTGAATCAAACACTTCACGCCGCGCCATCAGTGCTGAGGTGCTAGGTAATATTTGTGCCTCGGGCAAAAACTGAACTTCGTCTCCCACTTCTGGGGTATCTTCACTAATAAACTGCTGGACAGCAGTAAAAACCACGCCAAGTTCAGGAGTTTGGGCAAAAGCAGATAATTGAACCTCGAGTTTTTTAGGTAGCCAAAGGTCATCTTGGTCAAGAAGTGCAATGTAATCACCTCGGGCTAATTGAACGCCAGTATTACGAGCGGCAGATGCTCCTTGGTGCGTACAGAGTTGGAGTTGTACAGGGTAAGCTCGAGCCACAGCCGCAGTGTTATCGGTGCTGCCATCATCCACGATAATCACTTCAAAAGGGCAAATAGTTTGGGCAAAAACACTGTTCAAAGTTGCACCTAGGTAACGCGCACCATTCCAAGTTGGGATAATTACAGAAACCTTCATATTTCCTCAAGAATTGGTACATCTGACAAGGCAACAATACTGTACTCTCGGCGTTTACTGCGTTTATGGATGGCTTGCAACGCCCAATACCGAACCGCTTGTTGATCTGATGTGATGTTAGTATCGTGCGAACGATATTTTAGTAACACTTTTGGAAGCATCACAAAGCCAAGCGATTGTTCACGCAAACGTAAAAACCAATCAAGGTCTTCGGATTGGGTCATGGTCTGATCAAAAATTCCAATTTGCTCAAAAACATCGCGCCGTACCAAAACCGCGCCAACCACGGGTAAAAAAGTTTGGATGGTATTGGGTTCACGGTCTGATAATGTAAAAAATTGTTCGACAAACCCAGTCACCGCCTTCAATTCTGGGTGTTTTAGTAAAACCTTGAGTTGCAACTCGAGTTTATTTAACACCCACAAATCATCTGCATCTAAAAAAGCAATCAATTCACCTCGAGCTGCGGCTAATCCTCGGTTTCGAGCCGTAGCAATTCCAGTGTTCTTAGTTTGTTTGAACACCATTGCACCCATTTGCCTAGCAATTTCGGCGCTGTTGTCGGTGCTACCATCATCTATAACCAGAATTTCAAGATTTGGATAGTTTTGAGCCTGAATACTGGCTATCGCCTCGGCAATAAAGCGCTGTCCATTCAGGACTGGCATAATCACACTAATCAAAGGATGGTTATTCATGACTCGAGAAATTCAGTAATGATTGGTGCAATGGCTGCTGGCGAATGACCAAGGTACAAACGATAGCAAGGCACGGTTCGGAGTAACTGGCTCATCTGGGCAAAACCCGTGTGGCTGCTTCGCAGTTGAAACAAGCTATTGGGAGCAAGAGCTAACAATGCCGTTTGAGGATGCACCGCTTCAAAACCAAGTTGCCCCCCAAGAGTTGGCAACAAAACTGCTTTAATCAGCGCTTGGGGTATCAATTGTGAAGCATGGGTCTGGGAGAGCATCACATAGGCTTTCTCGAGGTCTGGATTTTTTCGAGGAATTAGAAAACGTAAGCGCTCTGCATTCTCAAAATGAAACTTAGCACTTGAGTACAAACTGTGAGCCACTGGTTTTGGCTTCATAGAAACAGCACAGTAATCATCTCCTAAAAAATCTAGTCCCGCTTGCAAACCCAGCAGTGACGTAGTGCTTTTTCCGCTACCACCACGTCCAATCAGTAAGGCAGCCGCTTTTTTTGTAGCAATTGCTGCTGCGTGGAGTACAGTCACAGATTTAGTCTCGAGCCAAGCCCTAAGAATCTGCACAAAAGGCGCACATTGCTGGTAAGTGTGCAATGGATAACTTATTTGGCACAAAGCAAAATCACCACTTAGAAATTGCAGCATATCCTGATTATACTGATCCAAATGCAACACACCATCTGAACTTATGTCCTCGAGTTGAGGTAAATCGGTGCGGAGATCAATAGTTAAATCGGGCATACCAGTAAACACTGGCAAATGAACAAAGGCTTCGGTGCTGCTTAAAAGCAGTTCTGGCACGCCAATCACACGAATTTTTTGGTTCGCAAGTACAAAATCTCGAGCCTGAGCTTCAAAATGGCGCGTTTCTACGACTCGCTTTATAAAAGCAGAAGTGAGCATCATACTTTTTTACTTGCTGATGGCCAGCCTCGACTGGGTTCAACTTCATGAATTGGGTCAAGTAATAGTAACGCCTGCATATCATCAAATAACTCGAGTTCAGGGTTTTGTAATGGTTCGTTTGAACTTGAGAGTTGAACTTCTGTTGTTGTTTGTGAACTGACTCGAATCAGTTCTTGTTGCTCGAGTTTAGCAATAAAAGCTGGAATCAGTTCGTTTGCATCTTCTAGTCGAGCCTCAAGCTGCAAAGTAATACTCGAGACCGAATGGTGCGTTACCACCAACGACCAAATCAGGGCAGCACTGCCTCGCAAGCTAAAGTACAAACCATTCTTAAAATCAATCACCATAGCTTCGCCGTCCAGCACTTCGGCAGCGACTTGAGGGCTGTTTAATTCAAAAATTTCCATAATTTTTATTCTAACGAAAAAATCGTTTCTTAAGGTAATTTTTAACCCGACGACCCCACCATTTCAGTCCACCCACCCAATTTTTAGCCGCCAACACCACAACATCATCTTTGGGTTGATACCCTAGTAAAGCCTTAGTTGCTTTAAGGCTAAATGGATTGTTTTGATTATCAGACACCCCATGAACAACTGCAAAATGTTGCTTGGTCTGGAGGCATAAACGCATCAACTGTGCCAAGTCGCGTTCGGTAATACTGATCTTGAGTTGCTGGTCATAAGGTTGAAGACGAACATCGTTTTTACTTAGCACTGCCCCAAGTCGCACACAAATGACCGATAAACTCTGGTCTTGGCTGTGAACTCGAGCCAAGGCTTCAGCAAAGGCTTTGG
>JBEGTV010000370.1:0-3419 GCA_041179225.1 Deinococcota bacterium
TGATGCCCTGCGTTACGCCTTATTGCGCGAAACAACTTTCCAAGCCGACAGTGCTTTTGGTGAAAAAATTCTGGTCAACCGCTTAAATTCTGACCTTGCCAACGACCTTGGCAATCTGCTCTCGAGGGTGCTGAGTATGCTCGAGAAATTCCACGATGGGATCATTCCAGTACCTGATATGCTCGAGGCAAGGGAAGAAGGTATTAAAACGGCTGCCCTAAAACTCGCAGACAGCACACTCGAGGAAGTACGCGGCTTGCGTTTTCATATTGCAATCGAAAAAATTATGGAATTTGTGCGTGACTTAAATCGGTATGTGGCAGAAACCAAACCTTGGGAACTGGCTAAACAGACCGATAAAAGCCGTCTAAATACCGTCTTGTACACCCTTGTAGAAGGTATCCGTGTAGCTTCGGTGCTGCTCGAGCCAGTCATCCCCAATCAAGCCAAAGAAATCCGTAGGCAGCTTGGACTCGATCTAATCTATGTTCTCGAGCCAGCTTGGGGCTTAACCAAAAGCGGCAGCCGAATTGCCCCAGCCAGTGTCTTATTTCCCAAAGTCGAATTAAAGGAAACCCCAATGACCCCAGAAATCCCAGTCGCTCCTGTTCTCGAGACTGCCGCACCCCAAGAATTTATTGGTATCGAAGATTTTGCTAAGGTGCAACTCCGAGTGGCTGAAGTTCTCGAGTGCGAAAAAGTTCCCAAAGCCGATAAATTATTAAAACTCACTGTGGCATTAGCCGACGAGCGCCGCATCATTTTATCGGGCATTGCCGAGTATTACGGATGCGAAGAAATGATTGGCAAACGAGTCGTGGTTGTGGCAAACCTTGCCCCACGCAAAATGCGTGGTATTGAAAGCCAAGGCATGATTTTGGCTGCCACCGACGAAAACGGTAAAGTGGTGATTGTTACTCCGGAACGTCTTGTACCGAGTGGTGTGGAGGTTCGTTAGTTATTTCTTTTTCTTTTGACCAGTACAAACTAAGCACATTCGAGCCGTAGACACGCCGCTCGAGCTTAAAACCATCTATGCTCGGCAACCTAATTTGAATCGGGTGCTGTGAAATCAGCACCCCTTCTGACTCGAGTTTAGCGAATTGAAGGGCTTTAAGCGTGATTTGCTCGAGATTTTCTGTGTACGGCGGGTCAATAAATACAATATCGTGACTTGGAGCAGTCTCGAGGAATTTTAAGGCATCGGCGCGGATAATTTTTGCTTGTACTTTTAATTCGCGTTTGTTCTTCTCGAGTATTTCCGTGGCTTTGGTGTCCTTTTCAACCATCATCACAACAAAATCTCTGGAGGCTGCCTCGAGTCCAACTGCCCCAGAACCGGCACATAAATCCAGCAAGCTCGAACCCGCCCCAAAATGCACTTCGAGCAGGTCAAAAAGGCTTTTGCGGACTCGAGCGGGGGTAGGGCGGGCAGTGCTGGGGATTTTTAGCGAACGCCCTTTGGCACTGCCGCCAAGGATACGGAGGTCTGGCATTACGTCCAACTAACGTGTCCGAAAGTCTCGGCTCGAGATTGTCCAGTTCCAAAAATAACCACAGGGCAACCCACCAATTCTTCGATTCGGGCAATATAGTGCAGCACAGCTTTAGGCAGGTCTTCACGGCGTTCAATCCCATCCAAGCGCCCCCAACCATCCATTTCCTCGAGAATGGCTGTACCGTTTTCATCGTGTTCAATGCCGAGTTTAATCTTGTCAAAACCACTTAAGAAATCAAGTTTAGTCAGGGCAATCCCATCAAAACCATTAACATCTACCGCGTACTTAACCAATTTGGTATCAAACCAACCCATGCGTCTTGGTCTGCCTGTAGTAGTGCCGTATTCTGCACCGGGTGCGTCGCGCTCGCCGCGTAAGCGATGCTCGAGTTCACCAAAGACCTCGGTGGGAAATGGTCCATGTCCAACCCTTGAAGTGAAGGCTTTGGCAACCCCGAAAACCTTATTGATGTGCTTATGATTCACCCCCGTACCAACCAGAATTCCGCCGACTGTTGGGTGACTCGAGGTCACGAATGGGTATGTGCCGTAATTCAAATCAAGCAGGGTGGCTTGTGCGCCTTCAAAGAGTACATTCTGGTTTTGACTTAGGGCTTCGCGCAGCATTGAGCCAGAGTCTTTGATAAATGGCGCAAGGATGTCCCTTGCTTCGAGCATATGCGGCATGGCGGCAGCCACATTCTTCCAGCCAACTTCGGCGGTGCTGTTGGGTTTGGCTTCAATCAGGCGCTCGAGACGTTCCGTCAAAATGCTATCGGAGATTAAATCCCCTGCTCGAATGCCGATGCGTCTGGCTCGGTCGGCATAAGCGGGTCCAATGCCACGTCCGGTTGTGCCAACAAAATCGTTTTTGCCATCCACATGCTTGTGGTGCGGCAGGACTAGATGGGCGCGGTCAGAAACATAGACTTCTGGGTTTAACCCGTGATTTTTTAGGTACGCCAGTTCTTCCTTAAATTTGAATGGGTCTATCACAAGTCCGTCACCAAGGATAATCTTTACACCGGGTCTAACCGCGCCGGCTGGGAATAAATTTAGCTTAAAAACCACATCGGGTAGTACAATCGTGTGTCCAGCATTCGCGCCGCCAGAGTAACGCACCACAAAATGTGCGTCTGGTGCTAAGAAATCCGTGACTTTTCCTTTTCCTTCATCGCCCCATTGAGCGCCAATAATTGCAATTCCTGGCATATTTACTCCTCATTCGCTTCGCGCCATAAAAAAACGGCGCGAAGCACCGTGAGTTAGTGTACCCTAAAATGCTGCGTGATTTGTAATCTTGGACTGGCTTCAAATCCGATTCCTGCTCTTAGCACTGCTCGGGCTGAATAAGTGCAAATACGAGTTTTAAGGCTGTATTTGCACCTATACGAGATTATTTTGAAAGCTCGAGACTAATGCTCTAAGCTCAGTTTTGGCATGACTTTGGCAAGGCGTTTTGGCAACCACCAATTCCATTCTCCTGCCAGCATCATCACGGCTGGAACAAGCACCAATCGAACCAGTGTGGCATCAAGAAACACCGCTACCGCTAAGCCCAGCCCGATGGTTTTATTGGCGACCACATCGCCAGACACAAATGCCCCAAAGACGATTAACATAATGAGCGCCGCACTGGTAATCACACCTGCGGTACTCTGCACCGCACTTTTAACTGCATCATGGGTGTTCATGCCAGCCAAGTGTGCTTCTTGAACCCTCGAGAGGAGGAAAATTTCGTAATCCATGCTTAGCCCAAAGGTAACGGCAAACATCACAAGCGGTAGGCTCGAGTCTATTGCACCAATGTCGGTGGGGATATTAAAGAATTCTGCCATAAATCCGTTTTGGAAAATTAAGGTAATAATGCCGTAACTAGCGGCTACGGTCAAAGAATTCATAATAATGCTTTTGATTGGGA
>JBEGTV010000371.1:0-3410 GCA_041179225.1 Deinococcota bacterium
GGGATAGCCCAGTTTTGGCATAAGTCTTGGGCGTAAGCACTCGGCAAAAGCAGTGCCAAGACCAAGAACAACAGTTTTTTCATAGCGACTCCTTTTTAGGGCAATACTTTCCCCACCTCGAGCCGTTAAAACTTGAGGGTGGGAGCATCGCAAATAGGTTTACTGGGCGTTTACAGAATAGATATAATTGCGTCCTTCGTTGCCTTCTTTGATCGAAAACTGCTTAATGCTCTGGTTTTGGTCAACTTCAAAGTAATAGCGGTATCGCGCTTCAGCATTGGGTTTGAGGGTGGTATTGAAGCGTTGCCCACTGCTGGCGCGAACAAGGTAATTGTTCATTGCAATGCTTGCACCATCAGCGTCAGTAAAGAAAGGATCAAAGGTACTCCATTCTATGATGGTGTCTTCGGTTGGACGCAGGTTTTTGACCGTCACCAGTGCTGTAAAAAACCGTTTGCCTTCGCTGGGGCTACCACCATCTAAGGCTTCGTTGGTAAAACCAAACGATTCAACACGGATTGAATGTGATTGGGTCACGTAATTTGTGCCAACTTGCGCTGTAATTTGGGGCAGGGCAGTAAAACCGTCCGTGCTGTACGGGGCGGGTAGTGCCTTAACTTGATTTCGCAGGTCGTAACGAATAATTGGCGCAGTGTCGCCAGTGCGTTCAATCAGCAATTTGGTGATATTGGCGTTGGCTGGCACAACCACACCCGCCACCAAGTTGACTCGTTGCGAGGCTTTTAAGTTGGCAGAATACTCGAGCATTTCGCCTTCTCGTACAAAGTAACTCTTAAATTCATGATTGACATCGCGGCTGTCCACGGCTGTTATTTTGAACGAGGACCAACTGACATTGACATCGGATTTATTGGGGTTCTGCACCACAAAACGCAAGGTTAGGAGTTTTTGGGTGCCATTGGCACTTAAAATTTCGTTACCAAGGGCGATTGGCTCGAGGCGGTACTCGGCAGCACTTAAGGTAAAGTTCAGGGCGGCATTCCTACCAATCGTGTAAGCTACGTTCAAACGCCCGTCCATACCAGTGAGTTGAGTTGTGCCAGAGGCTGCCGCATTGGTAGACACGGGGTTGCTTGGGGCTGGATTTAGGTTGCTCGAGACTGGCGCTGTTCCACCCGCCCCAGACAGCAGTAAATTATCACCCTGCGCTGTGACCGTCACGCCAAAATTTCGCAGCACCCGAGCTGGTACATAACTGGTGTTGTTCACCACAATGGCTTTATCAGCATTGGGTTGCCCATTCACAAAAACATTCAAGGTACGCTGTACACTTTGCGCCAATGCCAAACCGCCCACACCAAGTAGCACACCAAACATGATTTCTTTCGTTTTCATACAGGTTCTCCTTTAACTTCTTTCCAACCAACCCGTTCTTTGATAAACACCTCAAATTCACGAACATCCTTAAACAATTGTTTATCCGAGGTGCGTAAATTCTCGAGCTGCAAACGGTAAACACCGCCATCTGACCAGAGCCGCAGGACATAACTGCTTTCATCCCGAGTTTGCATGGGATAATTATACAATTTGGCGCGTCAATCGAGCGTCAATGCACTAACCGAATGTGGTAAACCTTGGCATTGCTGTGCAAATACTTGTTTGGCTTTTATTTTGGCAAAGTGGCTATCTAAGCCTTGCTGTTCAAGCCAGCTAGCAAGTACCAACCAACCCAACCGGGTTTCTAAGAACTGCTCACCGTTTAAGATACTCTCCAAGTTTAGGTCAATGTGTTGCTGCTCGAGTATCGCTAATCGCACAGCAATAATTGCTTGGATTAAACGCTGCCGTGGACGCTGCTCGAGAGTTTTGGGAAGTAATGCTCGGATTTGATTTGGATTGTGGCTGTACAAGCCGTACTCGAGTTTCATTTCTTCGATGACATTGGGTGTGGTTGGGGCTTTTAGGCAATCGAGTAAGTCTGGCTCGAGCTTCGGGTCTGCTAACCAAGCCATAAATGCAATATTGCACTGAGTATCCGCCATCCAACGGGTGTTTTCTTGACTTCGGGCAAGTTCCAAAGCGCTTTGATACAAGCCTAAAGCTGCCTCTGTATTGGATACATAGCGCCAAACTGCCGCTTGGGTGTTCAGGGCAGTAAAACGAGCCACTGGACTGAGTGGTTGTATCTCGAGGGCTTCTGAGGCAGTGTTCAGGGCTAAACCAACTTGTCCAGCTTTACAATGGGTCAGGGCTAAATTGGCATAAGCGATGCCTAAACTATGCGAATCCGATATTTGCTCAGCAATTTGAATCGCTTCACGCCAACCAGATTTCGCTCGTTCAAAATGCTCGAGTTTTTCGGCAGTCGTGGCGATGTTTTGTACCACCCGTGCCGAAATCGCTAAGTTTTGGGTTTGCCGCGCCAGTTGCAGGGCTTGTTCAAAATAATCAAGGGCGCTTTCTAAATTGTTACTGAACCCCTCGATAGCCCCCAAATTGGAGCAAGCCGACAAACGGGTTGTTGGGGCTGTTGCTTGAACCAATGAACCGAGTAATTCTTTGGCTTGTGGGAAATTTCCAAGCTGCAAATAAGCAGTGCCTTGGAGTAAACTTATCTGCTCGAGCTTGATGAGGTCGTTTAAGCGCTTGGCGGCTCGGGTCGCATCCAAACTGATCTCCAAGGCGGCTTGGGCTTGACCTGTTCGCAGCAACCAAGAAGCCTTTGCTTGATGGGCAGCAAATTCTACATGGTCATCTTGGCTTGTTCGCGCCAAAGTAAATAATTGCCTAACCAAAGCCTCTAAAGCCTGCCAATTGGCTTGGATTTCAAAAATACGCTGCTCGAGGAGATACGCCCGAAGCCGCAACGTGATGTTGGTCTCGAGACCAAGTACCTTTTGACAAAGCGCTAAAGACTGAGCTAAGTCCAAACCAAAAGACTGCTCGGCAAAATCCAGCCAAGCGCTTGCTGCCAAATTGGTCTCCCCTGCCTCGAGCCAGTGCTTGGCGGCTCGTTCTGGCGCATTGGCTAAGGCAAGTGCAGCGCGGCGGTTTAGCAGTTGCCAAACCGCCACAGGGGTTTCGAGACGCACTTTTTCTAAGTCTGGCAGTTCAAAGCCAGTCAAAATCTCAGCCACTTCAAGTTCGTCACGCTCGAGTAACTTGGCAATTAAAGCCGTATCCAAAACACCAACCACGGCGTAAGCTCGCTTAAAACGCTCAAGGTCTGGGATGGTGAGTGTTCCTGTCTCGAGCAGGGCGACTGTGGCTGTCAGTGGCAAGCCACCCAGTTCGGTTCGCAAAACCGTTTTGAAACGCTCAAGTACCTCAATGGCTTTGGCTCGAGTCTGATTCTCCAAGTGCGCTTTCATCAGCAACTGAACTGCACTTTCATGCAGTGGGTCAAGGGCTAACAAATCCTCGAGCAGCCCAATTTGAGCTTGCCCTTG
>JBEGTV010000372.1:0-3410 GCA_041179225.1 Deinococcota bacterium
GACGGACTTTGCGCTGGTACAGTTGCGATTATTCTGATTCCACTGGTTGGCACTTCACCGATGGCAGGAATCACCATTGCAGCCTTAATGGGGTACTTATGGTTTAACGCTCCTAAAGCCCAGATTTTCATGGGTGACGCGGGTTCTCATGCCCTTGGTGGGATTGTAGCTGGGGTTTACATCACCCAAAGTTGGACTTGGGTACTACCGATTGCCGCGATATTCCCCGTCATGGCAATCGTCAGCGTCGTACTCCAAGTGCTTTCCAAACGTTACAACGAACGTTTTCACGGTGTGGACAAACGCCTTTTTTTAATGACTCCAATTCATCATCATTTTGAAAAACTCGGCTGGGCAGAAACCAAAGTCACAATTCGTTTTTTAGCCATCACTGCTGTAGCCACGATGCTTGCTTGGAGCATCATGACTGGCGGTAAAGTATGAAGACCCTAATTTTCGGGCTTGGGCGTTCTGGCTCGAGTGTGATTAAACACCTTGCCAAACTCGGTTGGTCTGGTGTTTGGTTTGATGATTCGTTAAACCCTTTTGGTGCGCCCGAAGCCCTAGAACTAGGTTACTCGAGACTTGAGTCGTTTGATTTAACGGGCATTGATTTGGTCATTGCCGCGCCGGGGGTAATGATGCGCCATCTGCATATGCAGTCGGCACTGGCGGCAGGGATTCCAGTTTGGGGCGAGGTCGAATTGGCGTTTCGGACAGCAAAATTCTCGAGTATTGGGATTACTGGCACGGCTGGTAAAGGCAGTACCACCTTGCTGATTGCCCATTTATTGCGTTCACAAGGGTTTGACGCACAAGTTGGTGGGAATTTTGACCCGCCTTTGCTTGAGGTGCTAGATGCCGAGGTTTGCGTGGTGGAACTTTCTAGTTTTCAGTTGGAACGGATTCACACTTATCGCCCAGATGTGGCAGTCGTTACCAATATCGGAGTAGACCATGTGCGTGACCACGGTACTTTGCAAGCCTACCGAGCCGCGAAGTGGCAATTGGCGAAGAATTTAACTAAGGATGATACTTTGGTGCTTCCAGAATCCTTAGCCCTTGAAACCGAAACCCAAGCCCAAATTGCTCGAGTTGCCGAAACTGGCGCAGTTCAAGCAGGTGATACAGCACTCTTACCGCTTAAAGAAATTCCAAACACAGTACATCCGCAAAACGCACGTATGGCTGTAGCGGCGGTGCTGGCGTACTTAAAACGTCATGCTCGAGAACCAAATTTAGAAAAATTACAAACAGCGCTGCTCGAGTTTCCGGGTGTGCCGGGGCGTTTTGAAACGATTGCCACAATTCAAAACACACGCTTTATCGAAGATAGTATTGCCACTCGGGTTTTGGCTGTCCAGAGCGCCCTCGAGAATGCCCCAGCGCCTATTGCTTGGATTCTTGGTGGACGCGATAAACTCACGCCTGAAGAACACCAATCCGAACTGCCTAAACTCGAGCCTTTGATGAAAAAAGTCAGTCTCTTAATCGCCTTCGGAGAATCTGGTCTCGAGTACGCCAAAGCCTTGCAACACACAGGGATCAGAATTCTTGACTTAACCCAAGAGACCACAGACACGATTATGCCTAAAGCCGTACAACTCGGACTCGAGGCTGCTGAAGGTGGCAGTGTGGTTTTAGCTCCATTAGGCACAAGTTTTGATTTATTCAAAAATTATAAAGCTCGAGGACAAGCCTTTCGTGATGCTGTACAACAACTCGAGGAGTCAATCCCATGAACCTCTTTTGCCCTTTGCCTTTTGCTTTTTGCCTTTTGCCTTCTCTCGAGGTTCACTCATGTTAAAACCCTTAAATCCTTTGTTGTTGTCGGTACAAATGGTCTTGTTTGCCTTGGGTTTACTCGCCATGGCAACGGCTTCGGTTGCTGATGTCCCCGAGAGCTTGGTGTTTATTGCCATTGGTTTTTCGGTGACACTCATTGTCTCGCAAATGCGGGCTGGGGCTTCGGTACAACTCGGGAAGTATGCTTGGGTGTTGTGTTTGGTGGCGTTGGTTGCAGTTTTGATTTTTGGACGTGAAATCAATGGGGTGAAACGTTGGATTCCGATTTTTGGTTTTCAATTCCAACCTTCCGAGTTTGCAAAAGTGGCTTTGATAGCTTATTTTGCTTCATTTTTTGCGCGACGTGGGACTCGTTATGCGCTTTGGGTACCTGCTTTGGCACTTGGAGCGACCAGTGTTTTAATTTTACTTGCGCCGAGCACCTCGGCGGGTGTGTTTACGTTTGCGCTTGGTTTAGGTGTGATGTTCTTAGCCAATGCCCCTATCGGAAGAATCCTCAGTATTGCGATTACGGCAGCTTTGATGGCTTCGCCGTTAATTGGCTATTACTTACAAGAAAATAAGTATGTAGGTTCTCGATTAGATGGTTTTACCGAAGTCACGCGTTCAGATGACATGTGTGCCAAGCGAGACAAAACCCAAGTTGAATTGGCACGGTGCATTATTCAGCGTGGTGGCATTTCAGGGCGAGGTCCTGCTCAGGATAAGATTAAGCTCTTTGCCCAAACCAATGATTTTGTATCTTCAACTGTGGCGCACAGTCTTGGTTTAATGGGCATCACCACGATATTTGCTGCTTTTGCCTGTATTTTACATGTTGGATTAGATTTGATGCGTCGTCTTTCAAAAGCGGTTCACATCGAAGCCGATGAACGCAATGCTGCTAGTATTCTTTGTGGTGGGGCAATGCTTTTACTGGTTGCCCAAGCGATGATTAACTTAGCTGTGACGGTTGGGCGTTTCCCAAACACGGGCATGACCTTGCCTTTTGTCTCTGATGGTGGCTCGAGCATGATTGCCTGTGCTATTGTTATGGGTTGGATGCACTCGGCTCATGCGCTCTTGGTTAAGCATGAAAAACGCGCCGTGCCACGTCCAGAACCTCGGATTGCCCTGCTCGAGAGTGGAGATTAACATGAAGATTTTACTCTCGGCTGGTGGTACGGCTGGACATATTTTCCCAGCCATTGCCCTGTCTCGAGAACTGAAATCTCGAGGCATAGAAAGTGCGTTAATTGGGGCTTCTAGTGGCATGGAAGAACGTCTGGCAACCGAGGAGAATCTGGCTTTTTTTGGGGTGCGTTCAGGTAAATTGGATCGTTCTCGTCCGAACCCGATGGCTTTACTGAATGCAGTTCTGGGTGTTTTTGATGCGTTTAATGTAGTGCGAAAATTCCAACCAAATCTGGTGGTTGGTTTTGGGGGTTTTGCCAGTCTGCAAGGCATGACTGGGGCGTTTTTATCAGGTACACCACTTGCAATGCACGAAGCCAATGCTTTTCCGGGTTTGGTGACACGTTTTTTTGCGTCTCGAGCCAGAATTATTGCTTTAGCCGATACCGCGACAATAACCTATTTGAAGAATGCCAAAACAGTTGTGGTTG
>JBEGTV010000373.1:0-3400 GCA_041179225.1 Deinococcota bacterium
ACTTGGATCAAGTCGCAAGCGCTCACCAACACCACTGTCGGCAATTCCGGGGGCGATACCGTTATTGTCCTGAAAATGCTTTTCGGTATTTTGTTGTAAACCATTAGCACGTCTGACACGAGCGTCTTGTTCTTGCGAAACAGTGTTACGCGCAAGCCGAGCAGCTTCCATTTTCTGAGCGGCACGTTCGGCAGGTGATACCCAAGTGGATTCTTGCCAAGGAGCAAGGTCGTCGTTCTCAAGTCCAATATCAACAGTTTCTAAACCACCTTGGATAAGTCGGTGGGCATCTTCGCCAGATACAAATTGTCCATTGGGGTACTCGAGTTCAAAGGTGGCGTTGTAAATCACTTCGGCTTGGCTTTGCTTATCAAGTTGATCCCATACCGCTTGGGTTTGTTCGATTGCCCCAGCTTGGGATTGTTCTAACGCAGTGGCTTGGGCATGTTCTAACACAGTGGCTTGGGCAGCTTGAGCAATTAGAGTACGCTCCAAAGTGTCTAAGTCGGCTGTCCAATGCGGTAATTCTGGCAGCACATCAGCTAAACCATTGTGCAAACTGGACTCGAGGTTCTTGGTAAAGCTAAGTACATCGGTTTCGCAGCGATTCTCGAGCCGGGCAATAAATTCGTGCCAACCGGCAAGCGGTGCAACCCGTGTCAGCAGATGCTCACACTTAACCCGCAATTGCTTACTGCGCTCTAAACGTGTTTCGTGCCGTTCAAGCTCAAGCCGTAAATCCATTGGGCGAAGCGAAGCACTTAAAGCACGACTGGCGTTATCGCGTTCCCGCACCAATTTACGTTCGGTTTCTTCGACTGCTTTGGTCTCGAGTTGCAATGCCCGCCGAACATCTTCAAGGGCAATTGCTGCCGCATTTTTACTTAATACAGGATTAAGCAATTGTTTGCGGGCTTCATCTATTAAAAGCAATGCGCCAACGTCCTCGAGTGCTAAATTTTGTGTAATGTCTTTGCCTCGCGCTTGGGTAAACGCTGATACTCTTGAACGAAACGAACCTGCTTCGTCACGCAAAGCAGTTAAACGAGCTTCGTCAGCATCATTAATTGCGTCGCTGCTACGGTCAATTTCTCGTTTCCAAGACGATAAATCGCTTGAACCAGAATACAAATCTTGCAATTCGGCAATGTCACGGCTGGCATTGTCGAACCCACGCCGTGCTGCAATTTGCAAACTAAGCCGATTGGTCGCATCCTTGGCTCTTTTAGCGGCTGCACCTGTGGCACTGGCAGCACTGAGCATTCCCAAACTGGTGATTCGGGCGGCGGCTCGAGCAATCCGAGTTCTGCGCCAGCCAAGTGCCAATTCCAAGCCTAAACTGCCAACAAAAGTAATCAGCAAAAAAGCCAATGGCGTAACCACTTTCACCTGCGTCATGACTGCTACAGCAAAAGAACCTGCTAATTTAGGTTGAAAAAAAGCCGTTCCCAACAAACCCGCCACTGTCATAACCAACACACCCAGTAAAACTCGAGCCGCAAAACCAACTTTTTTCTTTAAGAGCAACAATGCCCCAAAAACAAAAAAAGGAATTGGCAAATAATACATTCCCCAGCCTAGCGATGTCCGCAAAGCCTTTTGCCAAGCCGCAAATGCCGCGATACTTGGCGGGGCAAGCACCGTGAACAACGCCATAATTCCCACACCAAACAAAATTAAACCAATCGCTTCAACATCCGCCACTTGAGCAGGAGAACTGACCGACGCAATTTTCTTGCGTTTCCGAGATGATTTCGGTTTAACCGTAGGACGAGGAGAAACTTCAGGACTAGCCATAAAAATACTCTACCATACTGGTACTCGAGGTCAGTGAAATTCTAAACGCAAGATGTAGGGGTAGGGGTTCACCCTAAATGCCACTCGAGGTGTGATGCCAGTCCGTTTCGCCATGTGACCCAATTATGACCACTGGGGCGCTCAAAGTATTGGTGGGTGTAGCCGTTATTGTGGAGCATGGCAGCAAAGCGGCGATTTGTGCCTAATAGCCATTCGAGTGTACCGCAGTCAGCACTGATTCTTAAAGGTAGGGTTTCTCGCTGCTCGAGTTGCTGAGTCAGCCAATCCTCGCCGCCTCGAGTATATGGGGCGCTTGGGTTGCCTTGGAATGCGCCGCTTTGCGTCACCACCATAGAAAAGGTTTGTGGGGCTTGCATCGCAGCGTACAAGCTGGCAAGACCACCTAGGCTTGCGCCCCAGAGTCCGTACTGACTGATTTTATAGAGTTGCTCGAGACGGGGCTGGACATCTTGGATTAGGAATTCTAGGTACTTAGAATTAAAGTAATACTCTGCCGTGCGGTCTTGTGGTTCGAGAAAACAAAAGATACACGGGCGAATTTTACCTAGGTGCAATAAGTTATCGTGCGTTACCCCAAGTTTGCCTGTGCGCCGAAAGGCTACACCGTCTTGGACAATAAAAACTGGATACTCGAGGCTTGGGTTAAAGTGTGGTGGCAAATGCAAATAAGCTCGGCGTTTACCACTTAAAATCTTACTTTCCCAAGTTATGGACTGGCTTGCGCCTTGTGGTGCATCTGGCAAGGCTTCACGCATCGGATGAGCAGCATATCCCTCGAGTTGTACAGCACGGTACTCTCGCCACCACGGATTCTCGGCGTTGTCGGGATTATCGGGGTCGGTCAGCCGATTGCCATTTTTATCTAAAAAACAGTATTCGATAAACGCAGCCAGTGGAAACTCGAGGGTGAGGCTTTGACCAGCCCCCAGTGGGATTGGACGGTCTTTATCATCGCTAAAATCCCCGACTAAATGGGTTGCCCCTGTTGGAGCAGTGAAGGTCACTCGTCGCCCGCAAATTTCAATCACTTATCTGCCTTATCGGTGAGTGGGTCAAGGAAAACTTCGTTTTCGATAAAATTTTGTTTTAATTTCAAATCAGTCAAAAAATCGGTCAGCACACCAGCCGCTTCTCGCCAACGCCAATCCAAAGAAACATACTTGCCAGAATTGACAATGGCGACGTTGTATCTCGAGCCAAGTTGCTTGGTTAAATCCTCACGCAGCATTCTTTGCCCACCGATGGCATTGCTTGTATCAAAGCGTGCAATGATGTGTAGTACGCTGAAATTGGCTTGCTCGAGCTTGTTGTACCAAGTTTGCAATTGGGGAAAGGGGTCAAAAAGCGACTGCATCAACGCTTCTCTAAATTCAAAGGGTTGGCGTTTCAAGGCGTACTGCTCGAGGAATTTGTCCCGCTGCCCCAGTTGCACAAAACCATTGCCAAAGTTCTTACGCCAAAATTCTGTGCTGGCGGCTGGACTTGAGTAGACACCATTGTAAATCTGCTGACCAACGAACTGCGCCACCCCTAACTGCACCCCAGACCACGGACGCGGGGTGTACGGCGCAACCAGAATCAG
>JBEGTV010000374.1:0-3385 GCA_041179225.1 Deinococcota bacterium
TTTTCATATAACTCATTAAAATAATTCTATTATGAATAACATGAAAACGGATTCGCAATTCACCTACGGTGTTTTCATCGGCAGATTCCAACCACCTCACCAAATCCACATTGGTGTAATGCTTGAGGCACTCGAGAAGGTGCAAAAACTGATTGTGGTCATCGGCAGTGCTAAAACTGCTAGAAACATCAAAAACCCATTTTTAGCCGAAGAACGTCAACACCTGATTCAAACCGCGCTCGAGCAAGCTGGGATAGACAAAACCAGAATTGCTTTTAGCTACGTCCGAGATTACTTTTATAACGAAGCGATGTGGTTAGCTAGTGTGCAAAATGGAGTTCACAGCATCACCAAAGGCAGTGACCACCTTGCCTTACTTGGACACCTCAAAGATAACTCGAGTTACTACTTAAAATCATTCCCACAATGGGATTACTTGCCGACCAAAATTATTTCGAGCTTAAATGCCACCGAAGTCCGCAATGCGCTCTGGACAGGACAATCAATCGAACACATGGTCAACCCTAGCACAGCCAAATGGCTAAGTGATTTTCAAAAAACCCAAGAATACCAAGACCTTGTTCTCGAGTACCAATTTGTCGAAGAGTACAAAAAAATCTGGGCAGCCGCCCCTTACCCACCTGTGTTTGTCACTACTGATGCTGTCGTCATGAAAAGTGGTTTTGTACTGGTCATCAAACGCGGCGACCATCCCGGTAAAGGCAAATTTGCCATTCCTGGCGGATTTATAAACCAAAAAGAAAGTTTACTCGAGGGCTGCCTAAGAGAATTACTCGAGGAGACTGGGCTAAAACTCGAGGCAGATAAATGTCTAAAAAGCAATGCTGTTTTTGATTATCCAGACCGCAGTTTACGTGGACGCACCATCACCCATGCGTACCACTTTGACTTAGGAATTGGCAGTTTACCGAGCATTAAAGGCTCAGATGATGCCGCCGATGCTTTTTGGATGCCATTATCAGAAGCCCTCTCCAAACCAGAACTCTTTTTTGAAGATCACCACGCGATTATTGAACACTTTGTTTTAAGAGCTAGGTGAAAAGAAAAAAGGGACAAAGTAAAATTGAAAGTTCTTGACCCTATTAACCTTTTAACTGTTTGACCCTATTTAGGAGGTAATTATGAACCCGATCAACGACCAAAACATCATTCTCGACACCGACAGTTACAAAAGCTCGCACTTTATGCAGTACCCGCCAAGCATGACTCGAATGATGAGTTACCTCGAGTCTCGAGGTGGCACATACCCTGCCACACGATTTTTTGGCTTGCAGTACGTGTTAAAAAAGTATTTAACCACTCGGATTACCTTGGAAATGGTTGAAGAAGCGGGTGAAGTTTTAAGCGCTCACGGTGAGCCGTTCCCACTCGAGGCTTGGCGTTTAATTGCCACTGAACTTGGCGGTAAACTCCCACTCGAGATTCGAGCCGTGCCAGAAGGCACACTTGTCCCGAATCATAATGTCCTATTAACCTGTACCAACACTGATGAACGTTTCCCTTGGTTGGTCAGTTGGTTTGAAACCATGTTAATGCGGGTCTGGTATCCGACCACGGTAGCCACTCAAAGTTACTTTATACGCGGTATCATCCAAAAAGCCCTAGAGGAAAGCTCCGATGACCCCAAAGGCGAAATTGCCTTTAAGCTCCATGATTTCGGCTCGAGAGGCGTGTCCAGTCGGGAATCGGCAGGAATCGGTGGCTTAGCTCACCTACTGAATTTCATGGGAACAGACACTTTAGAAGCAATTCGTATGGCACGCAATTATTACGGTGCGGACATCGCCGGCTTTAGTATTCCAGCCGCCGAACACAGCACCGTCACCAGTTGGGGCAAAGAAAACGAACTCGAGGCATACCGTCATACCGTTAAGATGTTTGCCAAACCGGGCGCTTTATTTGCGGTGGTCTCTGATAGTTACGATTTGAAACATGCCATTAACGAATTTTGGGGTGTGGCACTGCGTGAACAAGTGATCAATAGTGGCGCGACCCTTGTGGTGCGCCCGGACAGTGGCGATCCACCTGCCGTGGTTCGTATGGCAGTCAAAGCGCTAGATGCCAAATTTGGACACAGTATCAACAGCAAAGGCTACAAAGTGCTGAATCATGTGCGTGTCATCCAAGGTGACGGTATCAATGAAGACAGCATCAAAGAGATTCTTGCTGCCATCATGAACGACGGCTACAGTGCCAGTAACGTCGGTTTTGGCATGGGTGGAGCGTTACTTCAAAAAGTAGACCGTGACACCCAACGCTTTGCTTATAAAGCCAGTGCTGGAATTGTCGGCGGAAAGTACCGCCCAATTTACAAAGACCCAGTGACCGACCCTCGCAAACGCAGCAAAGACGGAATTCTTGACTTAATCCCCGAGAAAGGTAAATTCCGCACCATGCAATACACTGATTTTGCCTCGAGTTACCCGAATTCGGTAATGCGAACTGTTTTTAGAAATGGTGAACTATTAGTAGACGACAATCTCGAGACCATCCGCAGCCGAGCTTAACTATTTGGAATAACATTGGTGGCAAGTAATATTAAAATCACCACACCAGCCACAATGCGGTAAATTGCAAAGCCCTTAAAATTGTTTCTCGAGACAAATTTCAGTAACCAAGTCACGGCTAAAAAAGCCGTGACTAAACTAACGACGCTTCCCACAATTAAAGCCATTGACCCGCCCGGTAAGCTGCCCAATTCATCCCTTGCTTTGTAGAGCTTATACAGTCCTGCTGCGCCAAGGGTTGGAATTCCCATATAAAAAGAAAATGCAGTGGCTGTTACCCTGTTTAAGCCGACCATCCAACCACCAACAATACTCGCACCGCTTCTGCTCGTCCCCGGAAAAATCACTGCCAGCACTTGAAAACAACCAATTAAAAGCGCTTGGCGTGGGGTAATGCTATCAATCAGTGGCTCGAGTAGTTCTGGCTCGCTACTACCCTTGCCACGCACAGTCTCGAGAATATATAAAATAATTCCACCAATAATCAGGGCAATGGCAACAGTCAATGGGGTATCCAAAAATCCCAGTGCCTCCTCGAGTAGTAAACCAATAATTGCGGCTGGAATAGTAGAAATCAGTAAATTCAACCAGAATTTAAGGGCTTTTTGTTGCCCTTGAAACAACCCCTGCACTCGAGCCAGTAAATCCTTAAAGTAATACAGCACCACCGCTAAAATTGCCCCAATTTGAATGACCACAGTAAAGGTTTTATTAGGATCAGAAAACCCCAGTAGGCTCTCAGCTACAATTAAATGCCCTGTACTCGAAATCGGTAGGAATTCGGTAATACCTTCAACGATTCCTAAAATTACAGCTTGAATAAAAAAATCCACGAGCGGGAGCATACCAAAAAAAGT
>JBEGTV010000375.1:0-3375 GCA_041179225.1 Deinococcota bacterium
GTTTTCGTTCTGCACCAAGCACATTCCAAAATGGAACACGATCAGCATTTCGGGTTATCACATCCGCGAGGCGGGCAGTACCGCCGCCCAAGAAATTGCATTTACCTTATCCAATGCCAAAGCCTATGTTCGGGCTGCCCTCGAGACGGGTTTAACCTTGGATGAATTTGCACCTCGCCTTAGTTTTTTCTTTGCTTGCCATAATAATATTCTCGAGGAAACCGCGAAGTTTAGGGCGGCACGGCGAATGTGGGCAAAAATTGCCAAAGAAGAATTTGGGGCATTAAATCCAAAGTCATGGATGTTGCGTTTTCATACGCAAACAGGCGGTAGTACCCTGACTGCCCAGCAACCCGAAGTAAACATTGTTCGTACTGCCTATCAAGCACTGGCGGCGGTTCTTGGCGGCACACAGAGTTTACATACCAATGCTTTTGATGAAGCCCTTGGGTTGCCCACCGAATCAAGCGCAAAACTGGCGCTTCGTACCCAACAAGTGCTTGCCTTTGAAAGTGGTGTGACCAAAGAACCCGACCCGCTTGGTGGCAGTTATTACATCGAACATTTAACCGATGCGCTCGAGTTACAAGCCATCCATATTTTAGAACAAATCGAAGCGCTTGGTGGCAGTGTGGCTGCTATTGAAGCTGGTTTTATTCAGTCAGAAATCGAAGAAGCCGCTTATCAGTTCCAAAAAGAAATCGAAAAGGGGACGCGAATTGTGGTTGGAGTCAATAAATTTCAGAGTAAAGAAGGCTCGAGCGTACCGATTCAAAGCATCAACTCCGAAACCGATGCCCTACGCCGTGCCGAAGTCCAAGCCTACCGTGCGGCTCGAGATAACAATGCTACGACAGCCGCCTTAGAAAACTTAAAAGCCGCCGCCTCGAGTGAAGAGAATGTTTTTCCGCTTGTCATGGCGGCGTTCAGAGCCAATGCCACACTGGGAGAGGTTTGTGGTGTACTGAGGCAACTTTGGGGTGAGTTCCGCCCTGAATTTTAGGAGAATTATCGTTTTAGGCGCTGTAAGCCTTCGCCCAGAACAAGTATTCCGGCGCTGTTGACCGTGCCTGACTTGCCTGCTTTTAAGGTGATGTAATTCCAACCTCGGTCTGGTTCAAAGCTCATGTCATAACTTTTCCCGGGGGTTAAACCCGTGATAATATATCGGGTAATGCCGAGCGGGACATTGACATTAAAGGTGTTGGCGTTGGCATTTGCGCCAATCCCGAGAAAAACGGCGGTTTTGCCGCCAAATAATGCGCCAACAAAGTTTTGGGTGTGTTCGTTAGAAGTCGTGACATCCAGGCGCTGGATGTCGGTGTCTATTTCGTCCACTTGGTACACATTCAGGGCTAAATGTGTACTGCTCAAGTCTTGGTTGTTTAGAATGATTGCTTGCCCAGATATATTGGCTTCTAAGCTCGAGGGGTAGAGGGCGGTAAAAAGTTTGCCTTTACCAACTTGGTATTGGTTGCCACTGCCTTGATAGCTGGTGTTTTGTGTGGCATTGCCTTTTAAGCCAATCATGGTTCGCATGGATTGCGTTTGTGGGTATTGTATGTTGTCGGCGACTAAGACTGTGCCGGGCAGTAAGGCGAGGACTTGGCGTTTGACATTTTGGGCATCTGTATATTCGCTGGTGGCGCTGCCTTGTCCGTAGCCAAATGAACCGCAGTTCTCGAGGGGAATTAAGGGAACTGCCCATTTGATGGCGCTATCGAGCATTGAACCTGTGGTATTTAAGGGTTCGCAATTGTTTTCTGGTGGGGTGCGGGGTACAAAAAACCATGCCGCAACAACAATACTGGCTAAAATTGGAATGGACAGCAGCCACGGAAAACGGCGGCGGGGAATGCTGATGGTGACACTATCATGGTCGGTTGTCGTGTCTATAATTTTAGAAGTCTTAAGGGCAGTATCCCAACTCGAGGGGTTTTCAAAAAGTAAAGATTCGGATGGGCTTGGTGCGGCTTTGGGAATGGGTTTTTCGAGTGGGGGCAGCGAAACACTGGCATTTTGGCTGCTCATTAGCATTTGTTCGCCACTGCTGCTCAGGAGTGTTTCTAAACTGGCAACAATTTGGGTCATGCTGCTTGGGCGGTTGCTGGGGTTTTTTTGTAAACTTTGCATCACGATTTCAACAAAGATTTTGGGGGTGTCCGAGCGGCTTTCTAGCAGTGGGACTGGTTCGGCGTTCAAAATGGCGTTCAGCAATGCGCCAATCCCGTCTACATTAAACGGTGTGTGTCCTGCCAGCGTTTCGTAAACCACTGCACCCCATGCCCAAATATCAGATAAAGCATCGGCTTTGCCTGAAAGTTGTTCTGGTGCCATATAAAGCAGTGTGCCAGTGGTTGCGCCGGGTCGGGTCAGTTGTTTAGAGGCATCTTCGAGTCGGGCAAGTCCAAAGTCTAGGATTTTGGTGATTTCTTGGTTGTTCGGCATTTTGGCAAGCATCACATTGGCGGGTTTAATATCGCGGTGAATCACACCTTGTCCGTGGGCATGGTCTAAGCCTCGTGCCATTTCGAGAGCAATTCTTAGGGCATTGGTCATGCTCAGGCGGCTGGTCTCGAGTTTTCCAGCTAAAGTTGTGCCTTGGTACATTGCCATGGCTAAAAAGGTTTGGTCGGTGTTTTGTTCTAAGGCAAAAACCGCGCCAATGTTGGGGTGGTCAAGTCTCGAGACGGCTTTGGCTTCTCTGGCAAAACGTTCCATCGCTTGGGGGTTATGGATTACCCCTTCGGAGAGAAATTTTAGGGCAACACTCCGTTCGAGTTTGGTGTCAAGCGCTTCATAGACAACACCCATACCACCCGCGCCAAGTTTTCGCAGGATTTTATAATGCAGTATCTGGGAACCGATCACGATGCTTAGTTTACGATGTTCAGGGGCGGGATGGTTCAGAATAACTCACATGTCATTATTTTGACACAATCTGAAAGGGCTTTCAGAGTTCAATAAAATCATTATGGTCAGTCAACCTTTACAAAGTGCGCCCTCGCGTACCAACACCAAGCGTTCTTCGTTGCACTCGAGCAGTGCTTATGCGTTTATTGCCCCTTTTTTTGTACTGCTGGTGCTTTTTGCTTTTGCTCCCCTGTTTTTATCGTTCGTGGTTGCTTTTATGGAATGGAATCCAAGCAGTGGGCTAAGCGGTATGCGTTTTGATGGTCTGTGGGCATTTAATTACACTGTTCAAGACCCGATTTTCTGGCAGGGTTGGTGGCGTTCACTGCGCTTAGCTTTAATAACGGCACTTGGGCAGCATGTACTGGCGATTCCTTTGGCGTTTATGCTGCATATTGCCTTTAAGCGGATTCAGGGTTTAATTGCCACGATTATTTTTGTGCCATTCATGACCTCGAGCTT
>JBEGTV010000376.1:0-3373 GCA_041179225.1 Deinococcota bacterium
CGATGGCATGGGGCGTGCCGTAGACTTTAAGCGCTGCATTTTAATCATGACCAGCAACACCGGATTTAATGTTTCAGGGGCAGTGCGTTTTGCGGGTGACTCGGAAATTACTGATACTCAACCAGTTAAGAACCTCTTTACCCCAGAATTCTTAGACCGTTTAGATGAAGTGATTCGCTTTAAGCCACTGGGCGAGAATGAACTCTTGAACATTTCCAGAACGCTCCTCGAAGAAATGCGGCTCGAGTTACGCAGCCGTGATTTACGAATTAACTTTGACTCTAAAATAGCGGCTTATTTGGTCAGTAGGGTCAAACTCAAAGGCTCGAGCCGTCAGCTACGCACGATCATCCGTGAAGAAATCGAAGACCCATTGGCATTGGCGCTCTTGTCATTCCCCGAAGGCGAAGTGTTTTTGTCCATGCAGAGTGGAAAAATCGAATTTAAGCGTCCAGAATTGGTTGCGGATTTCTAGTGTATGAAACTCCCGAATTTCATGATTTTAATAATTGTGATTTGTGGGTTGTTAATTGTGGCTGCATCTCAATTCGTCAATCCAATGGTTCAAGATTATTTAATTGACCAAAAGCGGTTTGAAAATGCACCAATTATCTTTTCATCTAAGCCTATAGACGAATACTTAGGTTTTTCATTGACCAGCCAAGTACCTGTTGTACACGCCGTCTTGCGTTCAGGAAATGGGCAAAACCCAGATGTGTTGATCATTCAATTCCAAGCAACAAAAAAAGTAGTTGATGAAGTATTTAGTCAACTTAGTTTCACCAGCCAAGACAACACCAGCAAGGTTCTCGAGTATTGGACTTGCAAAACAGCCTTTGGTTGCCCTTTGCCTTGGTTGGTTTTCAAAGAACCAAAAAATCGTAAGTATCAACTCGTGCAGTGGTCACGTTTATATGTGTACATTGACGAATTGCAAAATCAAACCATGCGTGTGATGTTCATTAAATACATTCGGGATTAGTCCTTTTTGGGCAGACTGTGTTCAGGCGTGTTGTTTATAAGCCCCTAAAAGCGTCAGACTGTATAATATGAGTCAAGGACTAAAAATTACGGTCACAGGCGCAACAGGTTATGTTGGGCATCATGTATTGCACGAACTGCTCGAACGTGGACATAGCGTCACAGCCGTCTCGAGAAGTGGCGCGAAATCCAGCACCGCCAGTGGAAAAACCTTAGCTACTTTTGAGAACGTCAAATACATTGGTGGCGATGTTTCCTCCGCTCGTAATCTTGACACAGCCTTTGCTGGGGCAGATGTGGTGATTCATTTGGTGGGCATTATTAGCGAACATAAAGATCAAACTTTTGCAAATGTTCATATAAACGGCACTAAAAATGTTCTCGAGGCAGCCAAAAAAGCAGGTGTCAAACGTTATTTGCATATGAGTGCGTTAGGTGCAAGCGCCAATGCCGCTTCTGGGTACTCGAGCAGCAAATTTGCAGCCGAAGAACTGGTGCGAGCTAGTGGTCTCGAGTACACAATTTTTCGTCCTAGCCTGATTTTTGGCAAGGGAGACGATTTTTTTGGACGGGTTCTTAAAAACCTTGTTTCGAGTGCGCCAATCGTGCCACAAATCGGAGATGGCAGTTTCCCATTCAGACCCGTTTGGGTCGGGGATGTAGCAAAATGCTTTGCACAAGCACTTGACATTCCCTCGAGTATCGGACAAGTCTATGATGTGGTTGGCAGTAAAGAATTTAGTTTCAAGGAACTTTTACAACTCGAAATGAACGCACTAGGTACGAAAAAACCACTTGTTCCAGTACCAATTTTCTTAATGGACATGGCTGTGCCTTTGATGCAAATTCTTGGGTCGCTCGCACCAATTACCACACATCAGTACGCGATGCTAAAAGCAGGCAACACCGCCGACCCCACCCCAATCAATGCGGTTTTTAAGCTCGAGAACCGCAGTTTAGAAACTGAATTGCCAAAGTTACTGAAAGCATAAAGTTGGGATTTACCATTCGTCTACTTGTTTTACCTTAAAATCAGGTTTATGAAACGCCCACTTGATGCAATTGGTGCTTTTCGAGTGGCTCGACATCGCGCTCGTTTGGCTTTCTTGGTACTGATTGCTTTTTTGGTCATCCAAGTTATTTGGTGGATGGTTTTTCAACGCAATCACATTGATCAATATGTGCGACAAATATCTAATTCTTGGGAAATTCAAGCCAAGTTTGCCAGTCTTGCCCAGCCTTCTGTTGCCTTACCGCCTTATTTAATTCGTCAGGCTTCAAAAGTGATCGTGCGCCCAGAAGCACTTGAAGCATTTAAGCAACGTCAGGAGCGATATGTGCGAATGTTTGCTTTTGAAGTTCCATTTTTTTTAATGATCATGTTTTTGGGCTTATGGGTGATTTGGGGTTCGCTACAATCAGATTTGGAATTGCGGCGACGACAAGAAAATTTTTTAATGGCAGCCAGTCATGAATTTCGCACCCCGATCAGCAGCTTAAAATTACTGCTCGAGACTTTACAAATTCGGGTTTTGGAACGTGACCAACAACTTCTTGTGTTGCAACGCGCAACACTCGAATTGCAGCGTTTACAAGCCACCAGCGAACGGGTTTTAGCCACGGCTCGTTTGGAACGAGAGCAAAAACCCGTCTTGGAAGCTCAGAATTTAGTGGTTTTAGCCAAACGAATTATTGAAACACAACGAACTGCTTTAGAAACCAGAGGAGCAAGCCTTGAAGTTCATTGTTTGTCCAAGAATTTACCAGTTTTAATTGATGCGGCAGCCCTTGAAATTGTCTTAACGAATTTATTAGACAACGCCATTAAGTACACGCCCACGGCAATTAAACCAATTGTGATCACCGTAAATAGTTTAGAAGGTCAAGCGATTGTCTGTTTAGAAGATCGTGGGGTTGGTATAAAAGCCAAGGAAAAGAAATTTGTTTTTGATCAGTTCTACCGCATTGGCAGTGAATTTACTCGAGTCACCAAAGGATTAGGGCTGGGTTTATACCTTGTTAAAGCCTTAACTGAACGCATGAATGGCAAAGTAAAACTTGAATCTTTACCTGTAGGAACTCGTTTTACCTTATTATTTCCTTTGCTCGAGGTAAGATGAGCATTGCCTTGCTTGAGGTAAGATGAGCATTGCCTTACTTGAGGTAACAATGAGCATTGCCTTGCTTGAGGTAACATGAAAACTCGGATTTTAATTATCGAAGATGAAGATACGCTGCGTGAAATGCTTGAATTTAATTTTTCACTCGAGGGGTACGAAGTTGCCGTTGCTGCCAACGGGCAGCTTGGCTTAGAACAATGGCAAACTTGGCAACCGAATTTGGTGTTGCTTGATGTGATGATGCCTTTACTGTCGGGATTTGAAGTTTGTCA
>JBEGTV010000377.1:0-3360 GCA_041179225.1 Deinococcota bacterium
GATCCAACTTTTACTTTCAATCGCAAATGGAATTGATTTCATGATGACTTCAAGTTCGTATTCACGTCCAACAAATGGTGTTTGTTGCTTTTGTTGCGGTAGTAACTCCTCGAGTAGTACACGAGCCGCATGATTTGAGTTATGTTGACAAATTTCGGCAATTTGTAGTGTTTCACGGCTTGGTTTGCGTTCAAAGGTTTGTAAGGTCACTTGAAATTGGGTGAAGGTTTTTAGTGCAAGTTCGGATTGGTTTAGCACCACATACACCAACATCAAGAATCGGACAACATCTTCGCGTGGTTGTCGTTGGTCAGTGTTGGCTATTTCTAACCAACGCACAGCTTCTTTTAATGCTCCTGTTTTGATGGCTTCAATGCCAAAAGTAGCTGCTTTGTTCAAATAGGTTTGAATAAATTGTTCTCGAGTTTCTAGCACCCATTCTTCAAATTCTTCGCCCAGCCCACGTTTCCATTCTCGTAATCGTAAATCTTGTAAAAATTCACCTCGGTAAAGCTCCCAACTTTTCTGGCTCGAGTCCTTTTGCCATTCAAGCGCATCACACCAAACATCTGCTCCTAGCGCTATCGTCTCGAGGTCAGAACTGAGTGCAGTTTCACCAAGTTCGCCAATAATATGCCCTCGAGTCACCGATAAGTTATTGAGGGGGTCGGGTGCTCCAGCCCAGAGCATCTCGGCTAATTTGCGGCGGTTAGTGCGCCCTTCTAGGGCGAGATAAGCAAGCAATGCCACGGCTTTTGCATAGAGCTTCGCCTCGTGGTTCTTGTGTCTAATAATCGGTTTTCCAAGCACGTCGAGTCGAATCATGCCGTTTCACCTCCCACTCACTTACCTGTGATGAGAAGTATCTCACATCGGCATTAGCTTTGTAAAGCAAAGATTAGATTGGATTCTTGACAAATGAAAATGAGGGGTTTTCAACACACATAAAACCTGAGTGTTTCTTGCTCATGTCGCTTTTAAGATTGTTTTGCCCTGAAATTCCTAGGGATCTTAGTTCCATCAAAAATTCTAAGTCGTCCTGCACAAGCCCAATAAAACTTCAGGGAAACTTCACCCCCCAAGTTGCATACTCTGCTCAAGCTCGAGCAGAACAAAAAAGGAGGTGAAACAAAATAGAAACACCGCGTCTTTCAGATCAACTGCAAGCCTTTCTTTATCGCTCAAGGGCATTAAGCCCAACGGACTTAGCACAAGTAATAACCCTAGCCGATGTTCGTGGAATTCAATTCATCCGACTTGAACCCAAAGGCGTTGTACTGGACGATGTACTAACAGGCATAAGCGGTGTGCTACATGCTCATCCAGAAGTAATTTTACTAGCCGTAGAAACGTTCTTGCAATGCAAAGAAACACCGTTCACGCTCGAGATTCTGCCACTTGGCATTGGGCAAAATGAGGGTTTTGAAGTACGTTTTCAGAATGCCGAACTATAAAGTTCACCAAGGTTATCGAAAACTGCTTTGAGTTCGTTATTTTGTACATTTCTTCGACTTTGGATGCTCGAGGACTTCTCGGGTCTCTAAGCCACCAAGTCTAAGCACAAGGATTCCTGAGTTCTTACTCAAGGTACGGTGGTTCGTTGTTGCTTCTAAGCACTTTTTCACCCCGAGACTGACTCGAGTTTACCCAAGGAGGGTTTTATGCAAATTCGTTCACAAAAAAATACTTTGGTGCGTTTCGGTGGGCAAATTCTGGTTTCTGTGGCTGTTGTTTTTGCCTTTAATTTCTTCCAGCACAATCAATTGAATGTGAACAATCGTGGTTTTACCACCACAGAACTTAATGGTAAGACTCCAGCGTTTAATTTCGTTGGTAATTGCGAAAAGCCAGGCAGTTGCTAATAAAATCTCGAAGGAGCGCCACAATCCAATGGCGCTCCTTCCAGTAAACTAATTAAGACTATGGCTTTTATTTCTGTGAAAGACGCGACGCTAACCATTTCGCAATTACTCTTGCAGCAAAAGCCTGAACAAGCCATTGAAATTGCTTTGCGTGCTTCTAATTCGGTTCGTAAATCTCAACATTGGGCTGAACTATGTACCATGCTCGAGTTGCATTTCTCGGATGAACAACGTTTACACCATGTCTTACTTGCGCCATTATATGCTCGAACATTGGTTGGTGATTATGAATTGGATCGCCTTGAAAAGTTTCTCGAAAAAGCGTTACATATTCATACGCTCAAAACTCGAGCCAAACTGATTGTGGAAGAATCGTTTTTACTATACGTTCAGACGAAATTCCTAATCGCACAAGAAAAACTTGAGGATGTTCTACCGCTTTTACACGGGGTTGACCTTGGACTTGCTTTGGCGCGTCTTGGCATGATTCGTTTTAAGTTAAATGGTGAGTGGAAAGCACCTTTTCTCGAGATGCGGAATCACTTAAATGGTCGCATGTTAGGTATTCAGCTTGCGAATGAAGCTGCTTGTTATACAAACATCGGACAAACCGAAAAAGCCATTGCTATTTTATATGAAGCATTACCTCACTTAAAAGTAGATACTTTTCACTATGCAAATTTACACACTTCACTTGGTTTGGCTTTACTCCGAACCTGCCACCCAGATGCCATTACTCATTTTCAAACTGCTGAGAGCATGACCCGAGGTGCAAATTACCGTAAGCTCCATGCCCATGTGATTAAGTGCATGGCAGAGTATTACCAAATGCGTGGCGAGTGGTCTCGAGCTATTTTGTTGTATCAGCGTTGCATCAAAACGGCTTCTAAACCCATTTCGCAGGATTTCGCCGCTCGAGACGAAGCCCTCTTAAACCTTGGGCGTACCCTGCGTTTGCAAGGTAAACCCACCGAAGCTCTGGATATTTTGCAAGATAACTTAGAGGCTTATCCGCATGGTTTTAGTGGCGTGCTGATTGAACGAGCGGCGGCGTATTTGCAATTGGGGTTGCTCAGTAATGCCCGCGATTGTTTATCCCAAGCCGATAACCCCAAAGCTGAGGATGCAGACTTAAAACACATTCTGAACGCAGAATTGCATCGTTTGAATGGCAATCAGGCTGCCATGCTTGAAGAACTCAAAACCGTTCCCATGACCGAGCGTTTGGCAAGGGAAGAAGCTGGAATTTGGATAGCTTTATTTACCACTGCTAAAGAACTGGGAGCAGCCGTTCCCCAAGCTCTTTTTCAAACTGTTCGTCACGAAATTCATCTGGGGAATCTTGGTTCGCAAAAAGTTTTGCATAATGGACTGGAAATTAAGTTAGCTCCCAAAGCCCATGAATTACTGGCATTCTTATCTTGGCATGATGGTTCAAGCGAAATTCAGGACTGCATTCAAAGTCTTTATAATGTTGGGCTTACAGAAATCAATCAGT
>JBEGTV010000378.1:0-3350 GCA_041179225.1 Deinococcota bacterium
TCAGATGCCACGAATCTCGAGATTCTACGCTCGGCTCGAGTCCCAATCAGTGCCAGTGCCATGACCAAACTCAGTGCCACAACTGCCTTCTCGAGTTTTGGGCAAGATGCCATACTGCAACTCGGACAGGAAAGCGCGGCGCTGCTGATTCAAGCCGCCAATAGCGACAGCCTGAATTTCTTAAAGGCTTTACGCAATGCTAAAATCCAAACCGCAAGAGGGACACTAGAATTTAAGCGCAACCAAAACCAGAATGCGCTTTACCTCGAGAAAAACGGGGTTCGGCGGGTTCTCGAGACGGTCTCTGAAATGCACCCGCGCCTGAACGATTTACGCTCTGGGATGCGTTCAGGGTTCACCAATACATACATGGTGTAAAATAATAATTATGAAAAAGGTTTTGTCTGCAATTTTGGCTCTGGCAGCTTTAGCAGCTTGCCAGACTTTACCAAGTCCAACCGCAATTCCAAGCCAACTCGAGCTTAGAATGGGCAATACACTTGGGGTGCAAGCTGCTTACCAAACCGAAACGGGTTTGAGTTTTACACCAGAATCCGTGGCGTTGGTCTGCGACGATGCCCAGAGCGGCTACCGCTATTTGCAACGCCGGTTTGTTGTGACTAACAACACTGGCAGCACCCTAACCAATTTACAAATTCATGCCTACAACAAAGCTGGTAACGCTGGTAGTACCGCTCTTAAAAGCATCACTGGTTTTGGCGGCAATGCCAGTCCAGATGCCACTCAAGCCCTGCCGCGTCACGGTGTTGGCGCAACTTGCAGCACCGCGCCATTTGTACCAAGTGCTGATTACGCCGATTTACAACTGTATTCGGATGCCGAAATCACAGCACGCACAGGTTTAGCTGGCTCGAGTCTAAGTGCAAGTGAATACTTATTGGGTTATGGGTATTTGGTGCGGCAACGCGCCTCTCAAACCAATGCGGACAGCAACGACCGCACCCTAGCGAACGGCGAAAGTGGTTTTGTGACCATTGGTTTGCGTGTGCCTGTCGGCGTAAGCAGTGCCTATACCTTTTCAATGACGTTTTTAACTTTCACCGATACCGTAAATGAACTGGTGCAAACTCCAGAAGATCAATTTGCTGGTACAACCGCCGGGTTAAACAGTTTACCTGTTGGTGCATCTCGAGTCAGCGTACTTGGTGGCGCAGCTTGCGGGTTGAGTGGTACGAATCGTTTCCAGAATAAACTTGTTCTGGCTAAAGATTCGATCAGCACAGTCAAGGATTCTGAACTCAATGCGCCAAGTATCACCACAACCATCTCGAGCAACGCGGGTACTGGCACAGGCAGTCTGCGCGAAGCGATTCAAAACGCAGGCAGTGGCAACACGATTTGTTTTACGCAAAGCATCACTTTAGCAAGCGAGTTAAGTATTGGGCAGAACCTTAACCTTCTTGCAGGTGAAAATACTGCCCTGAGCGGCAGCAGTGCTACTCGAGTATTGAACATCAGTGCTGGTACAGTCAATTTATATGGTTTTACGATTCAGAATGGACGAACCAATGCTGGTGGAGCAGCTATTCGTAATGCTGGTACGCTGAATCTATTTGGTATGAAAGTCCAAAACAACACGGCTACAGGAACTGTGGCACAAGGTGGTGGCATCTATAGTTCTGGGGCAGTCAGCGCCAAGTACAGTAAAATCAGCAGCAACACTGCCCAAGGGGATATGATCATATCATTGACTGGTTTGCCTGGTAATTCTGCCCAAGGTGGCGGGGTGTACCTGTCTGGTGGAAGTCTTGGCTTGATTGCCAGTACCATCACCAATAACACTGCCCAAGGCAGTATAGGTGGGTTTGGCACGATGGGACTATCCACGTTCGTGCCATTTCCAGAGCCGGGTATGTGGGTGTGTATTACACCTCCTGGTAATGGGAGTAATGGAGGGGCAGCCACAGGTGGTGGTGTCTACCGCACCACCGTTGGCATAAGTATTTCTGGCTCAGGTTTGGTGAGCAATAACATAGTCACTGGCGGGACTGGCGGATTCGGTGGAATTGGGGCAAATGGTTGTCCATCTGCATCCAGTGGTAGTGTGGGCGTAGCCAGTAGCCCTGACATTTTTTAATATGAACCTCTGTCTAAAACCCGAAACTGAGGCGGATATTGCGCTTCAGTTTCTTTTGTATGCTAGTTCTCGAGCCGAAGAACTAGCGGTTGTGCCTTGGACACCTGAACAAAAACAAACCTTTCTCGAGCAGCAATTCTTGGCTCAACGTAGCCATTACTACCAGCATTATCAAGGGGCGACTTTCGATTTGATTTTGCTGGATAATGTTCCTGTTGGGCGGTTTTATGTGCATCGGGGAATTGAAATCCGTTTAATGGACATCATTGTCGCACCAGAATACCAAAAACGCGGCGTTGCCAAATGGTGTTTCGAGCAGTTATTTAGAGAAGCAAAAGAATCTGGTTTGGCAATCACCCTGCATGTTGAAGTGAACAACCACGCAAGGGGCTGGTATAAACGCATGGGATTTGTAGAGTTACCCGAAGATGCTTCTGGTATTTACATCAAAATGCACCGTGCTAACTAAAAACCGCCTCGAGTTGCACACCAGCCCCATCCTTTGCAATTGGCACAAGAAAAATCTCGAGCCGCCCAAGTGCTTCGTGCAGCAGTGCATACGTGCCTTGTGGTGCTGGCACAGGACAGGCAAATAACAAAGAAAAAGCTGTACGAGGCGCACCTTCACGGGTACTCTGCGCTTTGGCTTCTAACAAAGTAAAAGCAACCTCACTGCCCTCGAGCTTAAATTCTTGGCTGGTCAGTGACTGAAAATGCGCTAATGTAATTTCTGATAAATCCATATTAAACCTCTGTAGCACTTAAAAATTCAAGATTGGCACGGTAACTCGCAGGTAAACCCCATTCGAGCCAGTAGCTTGGTGGTTGAGCTATTGCAAAGTTTTGTACTGTATTCCCCAAGGTTATCATTTCGAGCAGTTGTTGGCGCATAGCTGCAACAAGATTGGTTTGTCCAACTGCCCCATGTCCCGGAATAATTTGGACAATGCCCTGTATTTGCGAAAGGTCGGTTAGGCGTTCTAACCAACTCTGGGGGTTTCCGTGTGCCATAAAAGCCAAATGCTGATTTAAGACCAAATCACCAGCCATTAGTACTTCTTCTACAGTCAGAACAGCATCCGAAGCGGTGTGTCCAACGCCAAAAGTTTGAATTTTAGCGGTGCGTTTTGAACCAATCAGTTCAATAGAATCCGAGAAGGTCAGACTGGGTAAAGTTGGTTTGAAATTGTGCATAAAGGCTTGCAGCATCTCGAGTTCGGCAAGTTCCAAAGCCAATAAATTCTTCTCCCAA
>JBEGTV010000379.1:0-3345 GCA_041179225.1 Deinococcota bacterium
AAACTTGAATGTAAATTTGATCGTTTGCCGGCTCGAGAAGATGTCGTGATTCCGGTCAACGAACAATTCGTCGTTGAGTATTACAGTAGATAAAAAAACTGGCTATGAGCTTTGAGTCTTGAGCTATGAGTCAAATCAAGAGTCTCATAGCCCATAGCCCATAGCTCATAGCCCCAAGTCCTTAAGCCCTCTCATAACCCAATGATTCTCGAGGTGCAAGCCACGCGCACTTTCAATCACACCGACAATGTTCCTCGAGAAATCACATGGAGGCACTGTGGAATTTAAACCCCGCCTCACCGCAAAAACCACCGATAACTACGGCGAATTCGTCCTCGAGCCACTGCAACGTGGTTATGGTGTGACCATTGGTAATCCTCTGCGCCGCATTTTGCTTTCCAGCATTCCTGGCACGGCCGTTACCAGTGTTTACATTGAGGATGTTTTGCACGAATTTAGCACCATCAATGGTGTGACTGAAGATGTTATTCATATTATTCTCAACTTAAAACAATTGGTTGTAAAATTTCATTCAGGTGGACCAAAAACCCTTTCGATTCGTGCCGAAGGTCCAAGGCAAATTTTTGCCAAGGATTTGGATGTCCCGTCCGATGCCGAAATTGTTAATCCAGATCAATACATTTGCACCCTTGGAAAAGGTGGCAAATTGGTCATGGAAATACGTGTTGAAGAAGGGGTTGGGTACGTTCCATCTGAGCGTCATAACACCAAAGACCGAATCAACAGTATGCCCGTAGACGCGGTATACACCCCAGTTTCTAGGGTCGCGTACCATGTCGAAGATACCCGCGTTGGGCAACAAACGGATCTTGACCGTTTAATTTTGCGAATTTGGACTGATGGTAGTATCACCCCAGACAGCGCGCTCGAGCAATCAGTAAATTTACTTCGCGCTCAACTCGATGTTTTTTCATCAGCTGAGAAACTTGCCGCGCCAGTTATTCCCGTGCGTCCAGTGATGGAAATTCCAAAAGCTGTGATTCAATCTGAGTCACCTGCACCACGCGAAAAACTGATTACCAAAGTTGTGGTTGAAGCTACAGGTAATGACAACGGCATGACCTTAGAGGGTTTAGGTTTGACCACCCGCACATTGCACAGCCTGAAAGAAGAAGGCGTGGATAGTGTGGCTGCCCTGACAAGTCTTTCGGAAAAAGATTTGAAGAAAGTCCCCGGAATTGGCGAACGCAGCCTTGATGAAATCAAGAAGCAATTAGCCATGAGCGGCTTAGAACTCAAACCGTAATGCGGACTCGATTTCAAGTCATACATTGGACTCGAGCCTAAACCATAAGACTCCCAGACGTGCCTAGCGCGACCATTCACCCCAACCCTCTAACACCTTGAGGGAACACCATGTTGGGACAGGAGCAACACCATGAGACACCAAGTAGCTGGCAGACGATTAGGACGCTCCTCGAGCCACCGTCGCGCCCTTAGCACCGCTCAAGCCACCGCTCTTTTTCGTCACGGACGGATTGAAACCACCCTTGCAAAAGCCAAGGAACTCCGCCCTTATGTCGAGAGCCTAATTACCACCGCTAAAGGCGGAACAATGCACAACCGTCGTATTGTTGGGGCTGATATTAAAGACAAAGCCGTGCTGAAAAAACTCTTTGAGGAAATTGCACCTCTGTTTGCAGATCGTCCCGGTGGATATACCCGTATCCTGAAAACTGGTATTCGCAAAGGCGATAGCGCACCACTTGCTCTGATTGAACTTGTGACATACGAAGTTGCATAAATAATCGTATCGGCTATAAAAATGAGTCTCGAGACATTAAGTCCCGAGACTCATTGATTTACTCCAGAAGATTCAGGCTTGTAAACGCCATGTATCTGTAGAGGTCTGAATGGCTTGTCCACTCTGCTCGAGTTGGTGCAAGGCTATTCTGGCTGCATTTTCAGAGAGCAACGTTTCGGTTAAAATCTGCTGTAAACTCAAATCCCAGCCTTTGCGGTAAGCTAAACGCCAAATGGCACGTTCGCCTCGAGTCGTGATAGGGGTTAGGGTTTGCCTTGTCGCAATGTTTTGGCAAAGCATAAAACAAAATAGACCCACAGCTAGGGCAGTCAGAGGCTCGAGCCACCACAGTTGCCAACCTAAACCAAGCAAAGACAGCACTCCAAAAGTCGCATAGCCAAAGCCGATGCCTACAGCTGAACTTAAAATAATCCAAGCGGCACTCATGCCGTGATTATACTCTAGCTCGAGTAGGACTTTTTAAACCATAACGAATGACTTTTTAGACCACACCAAAGGTTTCAAAAATCTTTTGGTACACTTCAAAAGGCAATGCCCCACTAAAAAAGTATCCGTTGATTACAAAAGCTGGTGTGCCAGTTACGCCAAAGCGTCTCGAGAGTTCAATATCGGTGGTCAGTCGCGTGGCGTAACGGTTGCTCGAGACGCAAGAGTTGAGTTCATTGGCTTTAATGCCTATTTGGGTGCTGCTCATTTGGGTCAGGGTATTGATTAGATCGCTACCATTGGCATTGCCCCATGTTTCTAAACCATTGTGTGCCATTTGATGAAAATCCCAGAATTTGCCTTGTTCGTTGGCACAGGCTGCGACACTTGAGACAGTCACGGTTTGGTCGCCGCCGACACTGACAGTATCGCGGTAAATGTACCGAATTTTACCGGTTTTTATGTACTGCTCTAAAATTTTGGGAAAGGTCTGTGTGCTAAATAAACGACAATAACCGCACCGATAATCTCCAAATTCAATCATCGTGACTTTGGCATTGGCTTCGCCCAAGATATACGTTGCGCCACTACTGGCATCTGCAAGCAGTGGGTTGCCTACGATTTGGCTTTTTTGTCCGTTCATCTCTAAAGTGAGGACAATTGGGGCTTTACTGGCTAAAGCCAAATCACTGCCTAAAGCGGGGGTATTTGTAATAACTGGGGTTGCGTTGCGTGGGGCTGCCAATAAGCCAGCTAAAAAACCAGCCATCAACATCACAATGCCAAGTCCCCAAGGGTTTCGGGTTTTAGCGGGAGTTGAAGTTTCATTCATCACCTCTAGCCTATCAGAACCAAGAATGGGAAATGTTATTTGCACAAAATGGAAAATGTTATTCGCACAAATTAGAGAAAGTTATTTGCATGAAAATAATAATTTACTGTTGAAGAAGTGTAAATTTGGTTGAATTGTAAACGCGGGTACACTGTTCTTTTGGTGGTGTTTTAGTTCGCATTTTAAGTCTATACTTTAATAGGAATTAAGAAATTTGTAAATGTTTTGTCAGCTTTTTGTGAGCGCAGTTTTGACTTAATGTAGATCGTAACTTAATTGGAAAAAACGAATGATGAACGAT
>JBEGTV010000380.1:0-3323 GCA_041179225.1 Deinococcota bacterium
CGAATATGTCAGCACATTGAACTTGAATTTAACGAAACCATGCTACACCACGAACGTAACGCTGTTGAGCGCCTGAACGAATTAAAAGGCATTCAAACCAAAGAGTTCCTGATCACTGATGAAAGGCGCAGGCAAGGTTTTATCAACTCGACCCGACAACCCGATAAAAACCTGATTGGCAAATGGAAAAATGTACTAACCGTTGCCGAACAAGAAGAATTTCTCGAGTTGGCAGGGGATTTACTTTCAGAACTTGGTTATGACACTGGCATCTACATTCCAGTACACTAACCTCATGAAAACTCGAGGGCTAGGGCGTTCTGGTTTAGATGTTGGCGCAATGGGCTTAGGCTGCTGGGCAATTGGCGGTTCGTTCTGGGACAGAGGCGGGTATATGGGCTACGGCGATGTGGATGACACTGAATCAGTCCGTGCTTTGCATCGCGCCCTCGAGTTGGGAATTCGTTTTTTTGATGTGGCAGGAGTGTACGGTTGTGGTCATGCCGAATCCCTACTTGGACAAGTTCTGCACGAAACTCGAGCCGAAGTGATCATTGCCGCCAAATTCGGGTACACATTTACAAATACCCCCCCTGAAGTCACTGGCACCGACATCAGCCCAACAGGAATCCGATACGCCCTCGAGCAGAGCCTAAAACGCCTGAAACGCGAAAAAATTGACATTTATCAACTGCATTTGTTTGACCTGCCGCTTATAGAAGCTCTCGAAGTGGCTGGGACTTTGGATGACTTGGTGCAAGAAGGTCTGATTGACACGTATTCTTGGTGCAATGAACTACCTGAAGCCTTAAGCGCTTTTGCTCGAGACACCCAAGCCAGTGTTGTACCAATATTACTTAATGTTCTCGAGGGCAACCGAGAATTGCCAGCCTTATGTGCCGACCTGAATTTAGGTGTGATGGTGCGCCGACCACTGGGTATGGGCTTACTTACTGGGAAGCTCCAAGCTGGACATACTTTTGCCGATAATGACATGCGAACCCGTTTCAAATGGAACTTTGAAACAGGCAAACAAGCCAAGCAGTTACAGCAACTCAGGACGATCAAAGAACTGCTCTGCACCGATGGTAGAACACTGGCTCAAGGGGCATTGGCATGGCTCTGGGCATTTCACCCGAGCCTCGTACCAATTCCGGGTTTTAAGACGGTTATGCAAGTAGAAGAAAATGTGGCGGCAATGAATTTTGGGGCATTGCCGCCAGCCGTTATGCTCGAGATACAAACCTTAATGAACCAGTGACCAAGTTCATTTGAGGCTCACCTGTCCTTGATTTGGCATGTTAAACTTGTGTGCTGATATAGTGTCTAGGGGAAATTAAAAACCCCAACCGAGGGGCTAGGGTGTACTTATTTGGTGCGCCCGAGGGGATTCGAACCTCTGACCTTTGCCTCCGGAGGGCAACGCTCTATCCGACTGAGCTACGGGCGCGCTTGGCGAATGAAAATCGCTTAATTAAGTATTAGCACGCACCGAGGAGGAATGCAAGTGAACGATACACCCCGTAAACCCCGTTATGCCGCGCTAGAGACCCAAGAACCTGTCTCGAAGCGTACCTTAGTTTCTCGTGTTGTGCTTGGCGTAGTGGCTGTGGCGCTTCTGGCTGGAATGGTGATTCAATTCACCCCAAACCTAGGCGGTGGACTCGGCGGACAACAATCCAATGGTAAAACAGTCATGACCGTCAACGGTTTGCCAGTCTTTGAACGTGACCTCGAGCGCAACCGAGGTGGCTCACAATTATTTAGCCTTGGCTTGGATGGTGTGATTGGCGAGGACCTAAAGAATCAACTGATGAGCCAAACCGTGCTTTTTAAGGCAGCCGAAGCTGACTCGAGAAGTGTGCGTTTAGGTGCAAATGAAGTTGCGGATTTTATTAAGCAATTTAGGGCTGGGAATAACTTAGCCAAAGATGCTGATTATCAAAATCAACTTCGTTCACAAGGGTATACTGATGCAACTTTCCGTGAAACAGTTACGTTGCAACAAAAAATTCAAGCTCGCTTAAAAGAAATTAACGAAGCCCAAAAAGTTACTGAAGCTGAAATCAAACTCTTTTGGGACTTAAACAAAACCAATTATAAAAATGAGGAACGCATTTCGGCTCGGCAGATTATTGTCAACGACCAAAAATCTGCCGATGAAGTCAATGCAAAACTCAAAGCAGGCGAGGATTTTATTAAGCTGGTACGTGAGTACAGCAAAGACGAATCTTCAAAAGCCGAGGACGGCGCGATTGCTTCAGAAAAAGGCAAGAAAACCCCAGTTCCAGTGGTTCAACTCGCCTTACCAACCAATGTTGCTACGGCTGCTTTTGCCCTCAAATCTGGTGGCGTTACCGCACCTATTGCCGAATCTGGCAAATTCTATTTCTTGAAAGTCGAAAAGTTCTTCCCAGCTGGACAACAAACCTTTGAAGAAGCCAAGGCTAAGCTGGACGAAGATGCCAAAGCCTTAAAATCGGCGGGTGCAACCGAAGCGTGGATTAAAGAACTCGAGAAGAACGCCAAAGTTGAATTTACCAAAGATGGTCTTGAACAAAAACTCGAGTATTTCAATCCAACCGTGGCTAAAGTTGGCACAGAAGAGATTCGTTTGAATCAACTTAACCGTCTTGTGTACTTGCAAAATCAACAAATTCAACAATTTATCCAACAAGGTGGAGCTGCCCAAAGCGCTCAATTGGTCGAGCAGTTCTTCAAACCACAAACCCTAGAAACCCTGATTAGTGGTGTGGTTGGCGTTCAAGCTGCCAAGAAACTTGGACAACCGTTTTTTGGTTCTGAACAAGATATTGTCAATCAAGCCAAGCAATGGAAAACCAAGGACATCACTATTACCGATGCCGATGTCGCCAAGTATTACCAAGATAATGTTGCCTTGTACAGCACTCCAGCCAGTGCCAACATCAACGAAGCTACTTTTAGTAACATTGACGCCGCCAAAGCCTTCCGCAGTGCCTTTATTGCCCAAGGTGGAGGGGATTTCACCAAGAGTGCGGCTAAGCAACAAGGTACTGTTTCTGAACTTGGTGCATTAACCCCAGACAGCATTGCCCCAGAATACAAAACTGTGGTTTTTGAAGCCAAAGCCCTGACCAAAGCTGGTGCGTTTGAAGTTTCTGATGTGATTCAAAAAGAAAAGAATTTCATCATCCTTGGGGTCTCGAGCTTTATCGAGAAAAAGACCAAACCGATTAAAGAAGTCTTTGAAGATGCCAAAGAAAAAGCCCTTGCTTCTAAGCGCAGTTTAGAAGGGCAAAACTGGCTAACAGCCGCCGTCAAAGCTGCTAAAGCCGAGAATC
>JBEGTV010000381.1:0-3320 GCA_041179225.1 Deinococcota bacterium
TTGGGTTTCACCTATTACTTACTGGTCAATGTTGTGGACGGTTTAGAGGGTTTCTTTGGTTTTCATGTTAAAAGTGACACTTGGTACACAGCCCTGTATTTGCTAAACGCAGATTTATTGACTGGGGCAATATTATTTGGTGTACTTGGGCTTTGGGTGCGGCGTTTTTTTACTAGGGACGGTGCAAAGGCATTTTCGTTTAATCCGCGTACCCTGCTGCATGAAGCGATTAAAAATGGCAAAATTCCCTCGGATAGTGGTATTGTCTCGGGGTTTATTGCTTTTCATGTCGGAATGCGTTTTGTGGGGCAAGGCTTAAAATTACTCGAGTCAAACACCAACCCAGATGTGTTCCAGCCGCTTGCCAGTCTGATGGCTGGGGCAATTGCGACGCTCGCACCATCCGAAAGCAGTTTAGTCATTGGGCTTCACGTTACGTTTTGGGGAGCGCTTGGTAGTATTTTGGTGTTCTTACCGTACTTTGCTCGGTCTAAACACATTCACATTGCCACTGCCACCATCAACTATGCGCTCGAGCGGCGGCAGGGTGGGCAAGTGCTGAGCAGTGGTGTGATTCCGTTTATGGATTTAGGTGTTCTCGAGTCCGATGAACCCAAGGTTGGGGCGTTACGGCTCGAGGATTTGAGTTTTCCGCGTTTGCTCGATGCCTATGCCTGTATTCAGTGCAATCGCTGTCAGGATGTCTGCCCCGCCAATGCCACAGGCAAGGCACTCAGTCCAGCCGCGCTCGAGATTAACAAACGCATGGAGTTGAACACCTTAATCGGTAGCCCATTTGAATTGCGCCCGAGTTTTTTAGCTGGTGAGGCTTCCCCGCGACCACTCTTAGAGTTTGCAATTAACCAAGAATCGGTTTGGGGTTGTACCACTTGCGGCGCTTGTATGCAGGTTTGTCCTGTGCAGGACGAACAAATGCTTGACATTATTGATATTCGGCGTGAACGGGTAATGATGGCTGGTGAATTCCCAAAGCAATTGCAAACTGCCTTTACGGGCATGGAACGCCAAGGCAATCCTTGGGGAATCAGTGCCGACAAACGAATGGAATGGGCAGATGGCTTAGATGTGCCAACCATAGACCAAAATCCTAATCCAGACGTGCTGTACTGGGTGGGGTGTGCTGCCACATACGACCCAAGCGCCCAGAAGGTCTCGAGAAGTTTTGTGCAACTGCTACAAGCTGCCAAAGTTAATTTTGCCGTGCTGGGTAAAAAAGAAAGTTGTACTGGCGATACAGCACGGCGCACGGGCAACGAATACTTGTACCAAGAACTGGCAAGTAAAAACGTTGCAACTCTAAATTCTGTGCAACCTAAACTGATTGTGGCGACCTGCCCACACTGCATGAATATGATTGGCAACGAGTACCCACAACTCGGTGGCAATTACACAGTGGTGCATCACACCACCTATTTAGAGCAGTTGGTTTCAGATAAGTTGCTCGAGATGGCGGATTTCTCGAGTGGCAGCATCACCTACCACGACCCATGTTATTTAGGGCGACACAATGGAGTTTACGATGCACCACGCCAGAACCTTAAGAACATTGGTTTTGAAATTCTTGAACTAGAACGCAGCCGCGATAAGAGCTTTTGCTGTGGCGCTGGCGGTGGGCAGTTCTGGAAAGAAGAAGAACACGGCACAGAGCGCGTTTCGGACAACCGAATGCGAGAAATTAAAAACACCGTCTCGGGTCAAGCCGAAAAAACCGTGGCAGTTGGTTGCCCATTTTGTAAAAGTATGCTGCAAAGTACCCCCGAAGCCCAAGACAGTGGGGTGGCAATCAAGGATGTGGCAGAATTGATGCTCGAGAATTTGAATGCTGGGCGGAGTAAGGGATTATCCGCAAATTAGCAAGAACCCCGCTTTTAACGGCGGGGTGTAGCTTCTCTGGTTTTTGGCTATTTGAGGACGCTGATCATAAGGGCTATCAATACTTGAACTTTCAAAATAGCGAAACTTTTAATCCTCGAGCCTCGTAAAGTGGTTGTGATGATTGACGTTAAGAATTTATCGAAACGATATTCGCCTAAAGTGATTGCCGTAGATGACCTGTCCTTTACTGCCAAAGCTGGCGAAATTTACGGACTTCTTGGACCAAATGGGGCAGGAAAAACCACCACCCTGCGAATGCTGGCAACCCTGCTCGAGCCAACGGGCGGCACCGCAAGCGTGGCGGGTTTTGACACCAAACGCCAACCCGAAGAAGTACGGCGTACAATTGGTGTGGTTAATGGCGGCATGGGCTTATATGACCGCTTAACTGGTCAAGAAATTCTCGAGTATTTTGCCTCATTTTACAATATTGGCAAATCTGACACCGCTAAACGCATTAAAGAACTGTCCGATGCCCTCGAGATGAACGAACTGCTGAACCGCCGCGCTGGAGAATACAGCACTGGCATGAAACAAAAAATTGTCATTGCCCGCGCCGTGATTCATAACCCAAGTGTGCTGATTTTAGATGAAGCCACCAATGGCTTAGATGTGGTGGCACGAAGAGCCGTTCTCGAGTTTGCCCGTAATTATAAGAATTCGAGCCGAGTTGTGTTGTACAGCACGCATATTATGGCAGAAGCCGAAGAGCTTTGTGAACGAGCCGCAATTATTGACCACGGGAAACTGATTGCCGAGGACACTTTAGAAAACTTAAAAACCAAAACTGGGACGAATAATCTCGAGGAAGCCTTTTTTAGATTAACAAGGGGCGTGGCATAATGCGCTTTAATTTTATTTGGCGAGTAGCGTACAAAGAATTACTTTCTACGGTGCGAGATGTTAAGGCTTTTCGCGCCAGTATTATTTTGCCATTTATCATGACTCCGATTTTTATTATTGGTTTTCCGTTGTTGTTTGGTAATTTATTTGGTGGCGAAGTTCAGAAAAAACAAGTGGTTGGCGTGGAAAATATTGCCCAAATGCCACCAGCTTTACGCAATTTGCTCGAGTCTGGAACGGGCGGGGCTGGAGTTGAACTCAGAGAAATAGAAAAACCACTGGAAGCTGTTCAAAATGGTGATGTCGAAGCTGCACTGAGTATTCCAAAGGGTGGTGTTCCAGCCTTTGCAGGTGGGCAACCTGTTGGAATTCAAATTTATGTGAAATTCAGCAGTCAAAAAGCATCGGTGGTGCGAGAAAAACTCTCCGATGCGATTGAGAATTACTCTAAGTCTTTGGTCTTAAAAAAATTGGCTGATCTTGGACTGAGTGCTGATACTTTAGAACCTGTCAAAGTTGAAGCAATCAATGCCGAAACCAAAGAAGAAAGCTCAGGCGGCATTTTTGCCTTTCTAATCCCG